>DMNR01000016.1 GCA_003452655.1 Actinomycetota bacterium
GGCATACCGGTTGCATTCACTAACTCTCACAGACGAACGAGACGGAGGAGAGAATATGAACAACGAACTGACACAATGGTGGGATAGGCGCTCGGGCTGGGAGAAGTTCGGGCTCAGCTTCCTCGGATGCACCGGAGTCGGCGCTGCAGCGGTGCTGCTCGCCCCAGTGGCAGCGGCAGCAGCGGCTGCCATCTCGACGGTGGCGTCAGCAGCGGGAACCGCAATCACGACCGGCGGCGCGGTCGTGACCGCGACGACGGTCTCAACCACTGCCAGTGGCGTGATTACATCGACGACGGGCACGCTCGCGATCGGTGCTGCGACCGCACTGCTCAAGAGTTGAATGACCAGCAGCAGGTCGCTGATGGATCCTGACCATCCTCCCGACCAATGCATCGGCGCATGCTGTCTGAACACATGAATAAGCGCGTCTGCCTGTCAAACTGTAAAACCAGCGGAGAAAAAGATGAACAACCTCAATTCGCAGAACATGCAGGACATCGCGGAGTCGACGGCCAAGTTCCTTGAGACAGGGAACCACGAGAAGATCACCGACGCGATCTCGCAGGCTTATGGCCCGTCGACGCCCCTCGATGTGGGGGTCGGCGTAATGCTGGATGGGGCGAGGGGCGAGGACAAAACTGTGGAAGTAGTGAAGCGTCAGGCGATCGGCGCCGGCGTGGTGGTGGGTGGTGCGGTGGTGTCTGCGGCAGCGTCAGGGGCCGGACCGCTCGCCGGATACGCAGGCATCGCCTCGGCCGTCGCAACGTTGGGAGGCGGAGCCACCACCACGGCGCTGGCCTCGGTGGCGGGGCTGACAGCCGCGTCGGGAGCCCCGCTGGTAGGGGCCGCCGCGACCACTGCGTTGACGGCCGCTGTGGGTGGGCCCGTGGTGGCTGCCGGCGCTGTGGTGGTGGCCGTCTCGGCGGTAGGCTACGGCGTCTACAAAACCACCAGATGGTTGGGGAGCAAGCTCTTCGGGTGAGCCACAGCAGGCCTCCCGAGGATTGTCAGAGTCCCAGATCCTTCATCTTTAGTTTGAGCCCTCGCAGCCCTACACGGAGTATGCGGGCTGCCTTGACCAGATCGCCTTTCGCCACGCGAAGAGCCTCCTCGATAGCACTACGTGGGAGATCCTCAGGGAGGACGATGTGGAGTTCTTTCGCCCACCGAACCACGGTGGTGCGGGTAGATCCTAGCGCATCGGCGACGCGCTGGGCGATGAAGTCGTGTTCATCAAACAGGCGTTCAAGTTCGGAGGCATCGGGCCTCTTTTGCTGCTTCCCTGACCTTGAGGATGGCTTGGGTGGTTCCGTGACGTCTCCCCCATTTGCGGTGGACGATGTGGCTGCTTGCCGGGAGTTGGTCGTCGGCTCTTCCGTCGACGGCCTTGTCGGCAGCGAGGACGACAACGGAGGGGCCACGAATGGCCCTTCGTCATCGTTCGCGATTTCGGTAGCCGCGACATGGCGCTCGAGCTCTCGAACATTGCCGGGCCAGTCGTAAGCAAGCCACGAGAGCACGACATCGAGAGGGATGGGTGGCGCGTACTCGTTGGCATCGCGGATGAAGCGGTGGAGCCGTTGAGAGACGTTTGCGCGTTTCAGAAAAAATGTTGCGAATAGGAACGGTATATCCAGGCGGCGTGCCCGGAGCGTTGGGGCCTCGATCTCCAGCCCTGCGAGGCGGGTGAGAAGATCTGCCCGGAACCTGCCCGACGCGACGTCGGCCTTGAGATTGCGGTTTGTGGCTGCGACGACGCGCGCGTCAACGCTGATCTCAGAGGTAGCGCCGACGGGACGAATCTTCCCTTCTTGGAGAACGCGCAACAGCTTTGTCTGGGCCACCATCGGCATATCGCCGATCTCATCGAGAAAAATGGTGCCGCCGCGGGCACATGCGAACAGTCCATCTTTTGCCGGCCCTGCGCCGGTGTACGCCCCTCGAGCATGGCCGAAAAGTTCAGCTTCGACCAGGTTCTCTGGCAGGGCCGCGCAATTCACTGGAACATACGGATTATTACGTCGTTCGCTGGCGTCGTGAATCGCGCGCGCGATGAGTTCCTTGCCCGTACCCGGCTCTCCACGGATCAGAACGGCCTCCATCACGCGGGCCATTCGGCGGATTCGCTCGCGGAGGTCTGCCATGATCTCGCTCTGCCCCACCAAGCCAAGGTTGCTTTCATCCTCGATCGGGCGCGTCGTGCAAAGCAAGAGAACCCTGTCGCGAATAGACAAAATCGAGCCAGATGGGAATTCATCGTAGGAGGTCAATGCACATCCACGCGCATCAAGGATGCGCCATCCTTGCCCGCTAAGATCGGACGCATGGAAGGTTTTTTTGCTTGCCGACCACCGAAGGCTTAGCTGTTCGCGGCTGATGCATGGATCATCGATCGTGATGGGTGGAGCAGGAGCCCACCCCGGGAGAGTTGGCACTTCAAGTGGCAAATTACGCCCTACAGAAATTGCTTGATCGATATGAGAAGACCCTACCACACAGAGGCTACCAATATGTCTAAAATCACTGTGAAAAACCACTTCAAGAACGACTTGCTTTGGATATTTTCCACCACTCTGGCGGAGGTCGGGTTGTGGTGAAAAGCTGGGGTTTAGTGTTTTTTCGTCTGCCCTTTCATGGGAGGACTTGGATTTGTAGGAGCCAGTCACGGGCCACCAAGATCCGTTGGTTGGGCCTTCCATGCAAGCTCGAAGAGCAGGTCGCAGTGGTCGCATCCAGCCAGCGGGGCGAGCGATGTGAACGCCCCTCGGTAAAGAATCTGCGGCGCGCCTGTGCTGGAGAGTTCCGCGGCTCTCAGCTCCGAGGCCATCCATCCCGTGGCTCGTTTCAGATGAGCCTCTGGCCGCCCGGTCGCCGGCGGCCGCGGGCCCGGAGCGTCTACCGAGCCGGCAGCCGCTCGGCCGCGGCCAGGCCGAGCCGCAACAGCAGCTCCCAGGCGCCTGCCTGCGTTCGCAGCCCTAGCCGCTCTTGGGTTTGCCGAAGCCGGGTGAAGGTGGCCGGCTGCACCCGCACACAAACGCTCTGGCGCGCGGCGTTGGGGGCGTCGTAGGTGCGAGGGTCGCCAGCGGCTGCCAGCAGCCAGCCAGGGGCATCCTCGGTCGGGGCTGCCCGTCCTGCTCGCTGCTGCTCGGTCGTGGTGATCAAGGCTCGAACGGTGTGATCGAGCGATTGCAGAACAAGCACCAGATCCGGATCGTGGCGAGGAGCATGGGCCGGCCGTGGTGGTTCTCGCGCCGCGCTCGGCTCCTGGATGGCTTCCGAGCGAGCTGCTCTGGAGACGGCAGGCTCCGCGAGCTCCGGGGCCGAGCCCGCCTCTTGCCCGACGCTGCCAGTCGTCAGTCCGGCCACGGCCTCGTCTGTCAGGTCCCCCGCTTGCCAGAGGGGGCTCTGCAATCGCTCGCGGTGAGCCTCGGCCTCGGCGCGCAGCTGCTTGGGGTCAAGGCGCATCTTTGCCGTCCCATCCATCCACGTAAGCGGTCGCTTTCAGAGGGGGCATGGCTGGCCAGGGTTTTTTTGGAAATGCTTTGGTCCAGAGGGAGCAAGCGAGGGTGTCGACCGCGCTGAGGAACTCCCAGGTGCACCCACGCCTCGGCAGCGCCCAGACGGAGCGCCCGTTGTTGTGGGCCGCCTCGACGGGGGCGGAGCGGGGGAGCGGGCTGGAGAGGTACTGGATGGCTCGCCCGGCAGCTTGCTCGATGGCCGTGGCGTCTCGCTCCCACTGGACCGGGTCCATGCGGTGGACCTTGGCCAGGATGATCTCGGAATTGCTCGGGACACCCCGGAGCATCGAGATGAGGTTGCGAGCAGCATCGGTCCCGTCGATGGGGGTGACGAGGAGCACGCCGGGCAAGTGGCCACCCTCCAGGATTGGAGGTGTGTCGACGACGGCCACGTCGAAGCTGCCCTGTCCGAGTCGCCCCGGGCCCGAGCGATAGAGCAGGTCGATGGCGACGGAGTCGCGCGCGCCCAGGACCGTCAGGGTGCCCTTGCCGCGCTCAATGCGAGCGATCTGCGGGTCGGAGGCCTTGAGGCCGAGGCGGCTGCGGGCGTCCTCCTGGGTGTCGCTGGTGACCAGCAAGACCTTGAGGTCGGCCCAGGCCAGACGCTCGGCGATGGCGACGGCGAGGGAGGTCTTCCAGACGCCGCCCTTGTACGAGCCGACCACGAGGGTGGGCAGTAGGGGGACCATCGTCAGGGGAGCGTCGGCGACGAGGGGGGTGGACGAGCGAAGGGGAACGGGCATGGGACGACCTCGAGAAGCGAGTGGTGATAGAACGAAGATCTAGCAAAAGAAGGCAAAGAGGCGAGCGACCCATCACAGTGATATGACCGTTATGGGTCGCTCTGGAGGGGTGCCGCCGGAGCCAGTCACCCCCACGGAACCGAAGCGACCAGGCTGCCCGCCGGGCGGCCTACGACCGCGGGATACGGCGGACCTTGTAGGAGCGGCTTCGGGGGCGGCCTTGTTCGGAGCAGGCCTCGGTGCAGGGCGATACGGGCGAGTTCGCCCACGGCTGCTAGGCTCGCACGATGACCTGGTCTGATCATCTGCTTGCGACGCTGTCCACGCTCACGTTCCAACCACCAGTCAAAGAGGGGGTTGCCTTGGAGCCGAACTCGCCGCTGCCACCTGCCCACCCGACGCCAATTCCCCTTCTGGGAATCGCCTTGGAGAGAAACCTTAGCGTTGGACAGTCTTGTTGGGCCTTGTTGCTTTGTGGAAACCCCGGTTACCGCCTTCCGATCTCCGAAGCCGCCATCCACACATATATGACTCCAGACGCCCTGATGGATGGGCAAACAAGGAATTTTTTGCACACCGATTCCCGGGGACGGCGCGAACTCTACGAGTTGGTGCCGCCCCTGCGCCCCGAGCTGCCAGAAGACGCCACTCGACGCTTTGGGGAAGAACTTGGAAAACAATTGCGCACCGATTACCGTACGGTGCTAGTGGAGATCAGGATGGTAGCGCTGCCACATTAAACGAATAAATTGGTAAACATATCCCCTAGTTAGCTGGAAAAACAGCGATGCCGACGAAGAGAACTTGACCGAATGATTCTTCGTTTGTTTTTATGAAATAAGTCTTGCCTTCAAGTTTCAGTGCGTTCGAAATGTCTTTGAACGTGATAATGGGTGCACCTGCGCTATCGTTGTTCACAAGATCTTCATCGTCAATCTTGAGTCGAATGGAGTAGGCAGGAACAAACGGCAAATTGTTGATCCCTGCACCAGAAAATTGAGGGACGTAATTATCATCTTCGTTTCCATCCGGTGGGACAATCCACCCACCATTTTCAGTAACGCCGTTGTTCAATATATCCGCGTAGATGATGGGATCTGGTTTCGCAAACTTTGCGATGGCAATTTTCTGGAGCCAGTCAAGAGCCTCCGCCGCCGCCTTTCCGAGAATTGGCTGTTGTGTCATAGCAGAAACGACACCATCGAGGATGTATTTGGGGATTGTTTCATTAGAATCCCAAGCGAATCCCTGGGCTTTGTATGGAGCAAAATAGACGGTTTGCACGAGCACGTTGACAGCTGTAGGCGGTGCCGGCGGAATACAATTTATCCACAAATAAAACGAATCGTAGCAAATAGAATCCGGTCCTTGAGGTCCGACGAATTCCGGCAAACCTGCGTTACAAGTCCAGTTCGGATCTTGAGAATTCAAGCACGACAAATAGGATGCAGATGCAGCTGCGCAATCGCTCGATTGGTCTTTTGGAAACCATTCTGCGACGCATGATTCCTTGCATCCTGGGATGGAAGCTTTGGAACAAGCTTTTGCTTTGAGGGCGCATTCTTCGTCGGAAGGGTCGCCGCTAGCCCCGCCAGTTCCACCAACCGCGCCCCCCCCCCCCCCCCCCCCCCCCCCCCCGCGGGCCCCCCCGCCCCCCGGCGGCCGC
>DMNR01000217.1:0-163 GCA_003452655.1 Actinomycetota bacterium
GCCCATCCGTCGACATTCGTTGAGATAGATCGCGCTCTTGTCTTTGTCGTCCTTGACGCTTGTCAGCAGGGCGGCCATGTATTCCGCGGGATAGTTGGCCTTGAGGTAGGCAGTCCAGTACGACACCAGCCCGTACCCAGCGGTGTGGGCCTTGTTGAAGGCG
>DMNR01000217.1:364-15012 GCA_003452655.1 Actinomycetota bacterium
GATCTCCTTCTTCTTCTTACCCATCGCTCGGCGCAGCAGGTCTGCAGTTCCAAGGGAATAGCCAGCGAGTTGCTGAGCGATCGCCATGACCTGTTCCTGGTAAACGATCAGACCGTAAGTATCCCCGAGAATCTCCGACAACGGTTCTTCAAGCTCGGGGTGAATCGGAACGACAGGCTTGCGGCCGTTCTTTCTGTCTGCATAGTCGTTGTGGGCGTTCGCACCCATCGGCCCTGGCCGATACAAGGCCAACACCGCCGAGATGTCCTCGAAGTTGTCCGGCACCATCGATCGCAGTAGACCGCGCATTGGCCCGCCATCGAGTTGGAACACTCCGAGGGTGTCGCCCCGGGCGAGTAACTGGTACGCGGGAACGTCATCAAGCGGGAGATCTTCAGGAATGATGTTGATGTGTCGGTTGGTGTCGATTGCTTTCAGGCAGTCATCGATGACCGTGAGGTTTCGAAGGCCGAGGAAGTCCATCTTCAGCAGCCCGAGCGACTCACACGCACCCATGTCGAACTGAGTGATGATGGATCCGTCCTGTTGACGCTTCCACACCGGAATCACGTCCAGCAACGGCTCTCGGCTCAAGATCACGCCGGCCGCGTGCACACCGGGTTGCCGTTTGAGGTTCTCGAGGCCTTTCGCCGTGTCAACCACTCGAGCAACGTCTGGCTCGGCGTCGTACAGATCACGGAATTCCCCGGCCTCGGAATAGCGGGGATGCTTCGAGTCAAAGATCCCGGCGAGTGGGATGTCCTTGCCCATCACGGCTGGCGGCATCGCTTTGGTGATCTTGTCCCCGAGCGCGTACGGCATGCCCAAGGCGCGCGCCGAGTCCTTAATCGCTGCCTTGGCCTTGATCGATCCGTACGTGACAATCTGCGCGACCCGTTCGGATCCGTACTTCGCGGTGGCGTAGCGAATCATGTCGCCACGGCGGCGTTCGTCGAAGTCCATATCGATGTCCGGCATCGAGACACGCTCCGGGTTGAGGAACCGTTCGAACAACAAGCCGTGACGAATCGGATCGAGCTCTGTGATCCCCATCGCCCAAGCGACGATTGAACCCGCAGCTGAACCACGCCCGGGCCCTACCCGGATTCCTTGTTCCTTGGCGTAGCGCACGAGGTCCGCAGTCACGAGGAAGTACCCCGGGAAACCCATCTGACAGATGACGGATACCTCGTACTCGGCCTGCTTACGATGTGTTTCCGGAACCTGGCCTTTGAACCGGAGGGACAGGCCCTTCTCGACCTCCTTGACCAACCACGATTCCTCCGATTCCCCGTCAGGAATCGGGAACTGCGGCATCAGGTCCGCACCCTCGGTGAATTCAACGTTGCAGCGTTCTGCGATCTCCAGAGTGTTATCGCAGGCCTCAGGCAACTCCGACCACAACGAGCGCATCTCGGCGGAGGACTTCAAATAGAACTGGTCACCGGTGAACTTGAATCGCTTCGGATCGTCAATCATCGATCGCGTCCCGATGCACAACAGGACGTCGTGTGCTGCCGCATCCTGCTGCCGAACGTAATGCAGGTCGTTGGTTGCCAGCAAGGGAAGATCAAGCGTGCGCGCGATCTTCAAGAGGTTTTCTCGGTACGAGCGTTCGATCGGGATTCCGTGATCCATCAACTCGCAATACAAATTGCCCTTGCCGAGGATGTCCTGGTAGTCCGCTGCCGTGGCCAAGGCCTTGTCGTACTTGCCCGCTTGCAGCCAGCGATTCACTTCACCGGACGGGCAGCCTGTGGTTGCGATGATCCCCTTGCCGTAGGTCTGCAGCAGATCGCGATCGAATCTTGGGTGACGGTAGTAACCCTCCAGACTCGCCAGCGAAGACAGCCGAAAGAGGTTGTGCATCCCTGGCGTCGTCTCCGCCAAAACCGTCATGTGGGTATATGCGTGACGACCCCGGGCACTCGATTCTCCAGACTCATTCGTCCCTTCATCAAATCCAGCACCGAAGTCGAAGGGCGACTGTTCGAAGCGTCCCTGCGGGGCGTAGTAGCCCTCCATGCCGATGATCGGTTTGACGCCGGCTGCCTTGCCACGCTTCCAGAAGTCATATGCGCCGAACAGGTTTCCGTGGTCAGTGATTGCGACGGCGGGCATTCCGAGACGACTGGCCTCAGCAAACAGATCATCGAGCCGAGCGGCACCGTCGAGCATCGAGTACTCGGTGTGCACATGCAGGTGCACGAACTGGTTTCCGCTTGTCACTGGCGCAGCCTAACTCCGAACGCCGACAGCAGAACGCAAGCCTCGCGCAATGTCTGGCTCCGGTTCAAGGAGGGGTTGATTAACGACCGTTCACCCCGGTCGTATCATTGCCCAATGCAGCGATCAATCTTTGAACCAGAACACGAAGAATTCCGTTCCGCCGTCGCAACGTTCTGTGACCGCACTGCGGCACCGAACCTTGAGAAGGCAATCGAACAGCGCGTCTTCGATCGCGACGTCTGGCGTCAGGCCGGAGAACAGGGGTTCTTGGGCCTCGAGGTTCCCGAGGAGTTCGGCGGCAGCCAGGCCGACGACTACCGGTTCAACATGGTCTTCGCCGAGGAATTGGCAAAGGTCAGCATGGGCCTGAACTCGTCGATGCAGATCCACTTCGACATCTGCGCCCCGTACCTCGTCGATCTCGGCACCACTGAGCTCAAGACCCGACTGTTGCCCGATTTCGCTGCAGGCGAGAAAGTCGCCGGAATCGGTATGACCGAGGCAGGCGGTGGAACCGACCTTGCGGCCCTCAAGACCACGGCCGTCCCCGACGGTGACAACTGGATCATCAACGGATCCAAGACCTTCATCACGAACGGATACACCGGAGAAATCATCATCGTCGCCGCGCGGACTAGCCCGGAGAAGGGCGCCCGCGGCATTTCATTGTTCGTTGTCGAAGAAGGAATGCCAGGCTTCGAGCGCGGCCGCAAGCTTGAGAAGGTCGGGCAGCACGAATCCGACACTGCCGAACTCTTCTTCAATAACGTCTCAGTACCTGGTGAGAACCTGCTCGGTGAGGTTGATTCCGGCTTCATCTACATGATGGAACGACTACCCCAGGAACGAATCGGGTGTGCGATCAGCAACCTCGCCCACGCGAAGCAGGCGTTCCTCGAGACCGTCGAATACGCCAAGGAGCGCGAGGCCTTCGGTAAGCCGATCGGCTCGTTCCAACATCTGAAGTTCGTCCTGGCCGAACAGGCAACGAAGCTCGATGTCACGCAGGCGTTCATGGATGAGTGCGTCATGGCGAAGATCAACGGAACGTTCAGCGCCACGGATGCGGCCAAAGCAAAATGGTGGACCTCGCAGGTCCAGAACGACGTAATCGATGCATGTGTGCAGATCTTCGGCGGCTATGGCTACATGAACGAGTACCGGATCGCCCGCGCTTGGCAGGATGCTCGCGTTACCAAGATTTGGGCGGGATCGAACGAGATCATGAAGGAACTCATCGGGCGCGAACTCGGGTTCTAACGAGGTATACCGTCACAGTGTGAACCGGTTCACCAAGATGGACCGGTTTGCGCTGGACACCAGCGGGAATGTTCTCGCGCATGACACCTATCTACTTGCGTCAGAAGATCGCGTTGGCCCTGGCAACGACTGGCTGCCTCGCCGTTGTCGGCCTCAGCTCAGCGGGACCAGCAACCGCAAGCACACTTGAGGTCGGCAAACCGGTCTCAAACGCAGCGGACTCCCACACTGGGGCATTGACGGGGACCTACCGAATAGCCACGGCGACCGTCAACTACGACGGCACTACCTACACACTCGATGCCCAGAGATCATCTCTGCTCATCACGAACGGCTACGACGGTGGCCAGACAGCCAACCTTGATGGCGTCGCCAGTCACAAGGGTGTGGCGGTGCCGCTAGTCGTCATTCACTCCACCGGCGGTGCCTTCCCCCACGGAGTCGAGGAATCCGCACCCGCAGCTATCGAAATCGGGAGTGCCGGAACACCGCGGGAGGAGGGTGTCGGAACGATTCAGCTGCGACGTACTGGGACGATGCTGGACTACCGTTCAACAGTTCCAACAGCTAGTGGAACGCACGTGACGATCCACGCTACAGCCGTCCTCGAGTCACCGAGGTCCGCTGGGAACTGATGCGCCTTAGTACGCGCGGAGCGTGCCCGTGGCACGCAATGATCTTTCGATCAATGCGCTGGCTTAGCGATCAGCCGGCAGCTACCGGTTCTGAACTCGCCACCGACTCAACAGTGCTGGGTAGACCACGGGTGGTAGCGAGTGAACCGAGAGCAAGGAATGCCGCCACCAACAGGCCCGTCTTCAGTGCCTGAAGCTGCGCCGACTCATAGTCATCGACGAGCGCGGCAGTCGTAGCTGCGTCCAGTCCAGCGTCAGTTGCTGCCGTTTCAATCTGCGCGGAATCGACGAAGTCCAGTCCGGACTCCACAGAAACACTCACCTGCTGGGATACCTCGGCGCTAATCCGGGGATCCTCTTGAACGTTCGTCATAAACACCGATGTCAGACCAGTCAAAACGACCGCCCCGACCAGAGCAACGCCCAACGACGACCCCAACTGTTGACCGGTGAATTGCAGACCACCAGCTTCACCACGACCTGACGCATCGACCGAGGATTGAACGACGTTACCCAACTGCGATGCAATCAGACCCATCCCCACACCCAGGATGGCCATCGACAGCGCGAACATGCCATCGGCGAGATCCGGTTTCACTGTCGTTAGTAGCCCGACAACCCCAACGAAGGTCGTCGACAATCCAGTTCGAACGATCGTCCTGATCGAGTACCGGGCCGACAGTTTGGATCCGATCGCAGCTGCCAGGAACATGGTGATCGACACCGGAAGCATCTTCAGACCGGTCTCGAGCGCATCGAAGCCAAGCACCAACTGCAGGTAGAGCGGGATTGAGAAGAACACGCCCATCAAGATGAGGTTTTGGCTGACGAGCCCCATGAGCCCGGCTCGCAGGGGCAAGATCTTGACGAGATCAAGGTGGACCAGCGGATCGCTACCCACGGCCTCGCGATGGCGCTGCCATTTCACGAAGAACCAGATGAGTAGTCCACCGGCGCCAATGACGAACGGGGTCAGGGCAAACCCGAATGGTTCGATCGGCGAATTCTTCGGGGCGATCCAGCCCCAGACGCTCGACTGGAGCGTCCCAAGAACGATCAGACCCAGACCTGTCGCCGAGAGCACCGTCCCGAGGAAGTCGAGCTTGGGCTTGTGACCCTCACGTACAGCATCGTGGATGAACCGCGTCATGGCGAGGATCACCAAGACGAGGACGACCTCGCCGACGAACACGATGCGCCACGTCAGCTCTGTCGTCGCCCAACCACCGAGGATGGGGCCGATCGCGATTCCTGCGCCAGCGACTCCGCCAATGACTGCGTAAGCACTTGCCCGCGCCTTGCCTTCGAAGTTGCCCGCGATGAGTGCGGCCATTGCCGGCAGGACGAGCGCTGCGCCGATGCCTTCCAGGATCGACCAACCGAGCGTCAGTATCGCGACTGTCGGAGCGACCGCCGTCAGGGCAGATCCGCACGCATAGATGACCAGGCCGATTGAGAATGCCTTGCGGCGACCGATGATGTCGCCGATCTTTCCGCCGGTCATCATGAACATAGCCATGACCAGGCAGTAGAGGGTGATGACACCTTGGATCGTGGTAACGCTGGTATCGAAATCCTCAACGAGTTGCGTGATCGATACGTTCATCACGGATTGATCGAGCACCATGACAAATTGCGCGATAGCCAGCGCAACAAGTGGTAGCCATCGCTTCATCGAAGCCCTGCCCCCTAAGTAGACAATCTCAGCCTATGCCGGCTTACGGCTCAACGATTCGCCGGGCGATGACCACACACTGATCAGCGATCTCGTCGCCGGTCAGTGAACCGTCTGGGCGAAACCATGAGCTCACCCGATCAACCATTTCGATGAGCGCTGACACCAGAACTGGCAGATTAACAGCCTCGTCGGATTGGGCCTCGGGCGCTGCAGCAATCACGAGATCACGCACAATTGCCCGATATCCCGCTAATGCCGCGGTATAGCGGTCATAGCTCGCTGGTGGCAATACCCGCCTCATGAAGTCCGCATCTACCAGCTTGTCCTGTGCCCGCGCGAGAGCAACGTCGTTCGTCTTGTAGCGGGCATGTCGGCGCAGTAATTCAAAGAGTTGTTCCTGCTTGGGAAACTCCTCTAACCCCGTCAGAACGTTCGCGAGGAAGTCGCTGAGGGCGTAGTCGACTGCTGTGGACAGTACCTGCGTCTTGGAGTCAAAGTGGTTGTAGATTGCCGGCGCCTTGACCCCGACTTCGGCGGCAAGCTCGCGCATGGAGGACGCCTCGTAGCCGCGGTCCGCGAACAGCTTCACCGCCGCCACCAACAGGCGGTTCTTCGTCGCCTGTTCGTCATCGACAGCGGCATTGTTCAACCCGACAAGATCGAAATCTCGCAGATAACCGACTCGCACGGGACCGTCGCTGATGACGCCCCGTCGCGGGGATTTCTTGTCCACCGGCGTCGTCGAAGTCACTGGCCGATCCTACTTAGTCGGCCAACACTGCGAGCGCGTGGGCGAGGTCTGCCGGATACGGCGACTCAAAGGTAATCCGCTCACCAGTCTTCGGATGGTCGATGCTCAACTCGACTGCGTGTAACCACTGTCTTGTCAGCCCCAGACGCTTTGCGAGAGTGGGGTCGGCACCATAGGTCAGGTCTCCACAGCAGGGGTGGTGCATAGCCGCCATGTGTACCCGAATCTGGTGGGTGCGCCCGGTCTCGAGATCGACTTCGAGGAGTGAGGCATAACTAAAGGCCTCCAGCGTTCGGTAGTGAGTGATGCTTGGTTTGCCGTCGTTGATCACAGCAAACCGGTAGTCATGATTCGGGTGGCGACCGATGGGGGCATCGATGGTTCCGGTGCTTGGATCCGGATGTCCTTGGACAAGGGCGTGGTACGTCTTTGAGACGACGCGGTCTCTAAATTGATCCTTCAGACTCGAGTACGCCCTAGGGGTTCTGGCCACCACCATCAACCCACTGGTGCCGACGTCGAGGCGATGGACTACCCCCTCACGCTCTGCCGCACCGACTTGGGCAACAGAAATCCCGGCGGCTTGCAGGCCGTTAGTGACTGTCGGGCCAACCCACCCCGGACTCGGGTGTGCTGCGACACCAACGGGTTTGTCGACAACGACGAGGTCGTCATCGAGGAAGACAATCGGCAGGTCGATCACTGGTTCGGCCGCCGTCGCAGGTGGTTCCGGTTCGGGGTCGAGTTGAAGGTGCGCCCCTTGCGTGAGTCGGTCCGCGCGCGACACCTTTCGACCGCCGATCGTCACGAGCCCGTCGGAGATCAGGTTCGCTGCCTTACTGCGAGATATTCCGGTCAGCCGTGAGAGCCCGACATCTGCTCGCTCCCCCGCCAAGGACTCCGGAATCTCATAGTGCTCGGCCTCGGGTCCACGTCCGGCGTCGCCTTCGATCACCGGGACTCGCCCCGAAGTGGGACGCCGCGCAAGGTGAGGATCACAATCAGTACAGCGGAGAACACGACAGCCATGTCAGCCACATTGAAGATCGCCCAATACGGCAACTGGATGAAGTCGACGACGTGGCCGCGCATGAAACCTGGTTCGCGAAAGATCCGGTCCAGCAAGTTCCCAAGTGCGCCGCCGAGCAGACCGCCGAGCGCTATCGCCCAAGCCTTCGACCCAAGGCTTCGCGCCGTTCGAATGATGACGACGGCAACCACCACAGCCAACAGGCTGAAGATCACCGTGTAGCCGCCACCGAGCGAAAAGGCTGCACCAGGGTTTCGAACGAACGTGAATTTGACCAGCGGCCCAATCACCTCCACCGATGGCTGACCCTCCAGATACGTCACGGCGAGCCACTTCGTCAGCTGATCCAGCAGGAGAACGACACCAGCTACCGACAGCGTTATCGGAAGCAACGACCCGCGCGGCCCCGGGGTGACTTCGACGTCACTGGACGCAACGGCAGGCGTGGGGTCAGACGACACGGAGGTCAGCGTACGTCAGGGTGTGACGTCGTGATGCGGGCTAGCTGCGTTCTTCGGCCTGCTTACACTCCAGGCACAAGGTCGCACGGGGGAACGCCTGAAGTCTCGCCTTGCCGATGGGTCCACCGCACGATTCGCAGGTACCGTACGTTCCGGCCTCAATGCGGCCGAGCGCCTTGTCGGTCTGAAGCAGCAGGTCACGCGCATTGTCCGCGATGGACATCTCCTGCTCCCGCTCGAAAGTCTTTGAGCCAGCGTCAGCAACATCGTCACCTGCGCCATCTCCGGAATCGCGAACCAAGTCTGCGATGCCGGATTCGGTGGCGGCGAGTTCGGCGGCAAGGCGATCCCGGTCAGCCAGCAACTCGGCCTGAACGTCGGCCAATTCCTTTGGCGTCCACGGCTTCTCGTTCGCCAATACTCCACGTCGTGGCATCTGAACCCCTCACTAGTTGCGTCGTCACTTCTCGACACGTCCGGGCAAACTTTAGACGGTTGAGCTCGGTTCGCGCATACCGGTGCAACCTGCAACCCGCAGCACACCTGGCGGCTGGCGTAACCTATGCCGGGTGTATCGCGCCATGTCACCTCGTGTGGACCTCCCGGCAATGGAACGCGAAGTCCTTCAATTCTGGGCTGATCGCGACATCTTTGACAGAAGCCTCACCCAAACGAAGAACGGCCCCACGTGGGTTGTGTACGAAGGTCCCCCGACGGCAAATGGCGTACCTGGGACCCACCACATCGAAGCGCGGGTGTTCAAGGACATCTTTCCGCGGTTCAAGACGATGCAGGGCTACTTCGTGCCTCGCAAGGCGGGCTGGGATTGTCACGGCTTACCGGTCGAGCTTGCCGTCGAGAAGGAACTTGGTTTCACCGGCAAGCGAGATATTGAGGCATATGGCATCGCGGAGTTCAACGAGAAGTGCCGCGAATCCGTTCTTGGTCATGTGGGGAAGTTCGCTGAACTGACCGAACGCATGGGCTACTGGGTCGACATGGATGCGGCCTACTGGACCATGAGCCCAGATTACGTTCAGAGCGTCTGGTGGTCCCTCAAGCAGATCTACGACGCGGGACTTCTCGGCGAAGACCATCGAGTGTCCCCCTACTGCCCGCGCTGCGGCACTGGGTTGTCAGACCACGAACTTGCTCAGGGGTACGAGGAGATCACCGACCCCTCGGTCTACGTACGTTTCCCATTGACCAGCGGCGAGCTGCCCGAGTTGTACCCGGGGATTTCGCTGCTTGTCTGGACGACGACCCCGTGGACCCTCGTGTCGAATACCGCGGTTGCGGCCAAACCAGACGCGACATACAACATCGTGGAATTTTCTGGTGACTTCTACATCGTCGCCGCTGATCTCGTTGAGCAAACTTTTGCCGAGGGGTTCACCGTCCGTGCCTCGCTGCCGGGCACCGACCTCGAGCGCCTGGCATATTCGCGCCCGTTCGACCTGGTTGAAATTCCCGACGCTCACTACGTCGCCCTCGGTGACTATGTCACCACTGAGGACGGAACTGGCCTGGTGCATCTCGCACCCGCTTTCGGCGCCGACGACCTCGTCGTCTGCCGCGAGTACGGTCTGCCGGTAGTCAACCCCATCAAGCCCGACGGAACCTTCGCCGAGGATGTCGGCCTCGTCGGTGGCCAGTTCTTCAAGGCTGCTGACGCTGACCTCATTGCTGACCTCATCGAACGCGGCCTCCTGTTTCGACGTCGTGACTACACACACCCTTACCCTCACTGTTGGCGGTGCCACACGCCGTTGCTCTACTACGCGCAACCGTCTTGGTACATCCGCACCACGAAGATCAAAGATCGTTTGCTCGCGGCGAATGAGAGCACCAGTTGGTATCCAGAGACCATCAAATGGGGCCGCTTCGGCGACTGGTTGCGCAATAACGTCGACTGGGCGCTGTCGCGGAACCGATTTTGGGGAACGCCGCTGCCTATCTGGCGCTGCGAGAACGACCACACCACCTGCGTAGGGTCCTTGGAAGAACTCAGCGCACTATCTGGGCAAGATGTCAGCGCACTAGATCCGCACCGACCGTTCGTTGACGACGTCACCATGGCGTGCCCTCACTGCGGAATGCAAGCAAGCCGAGTCCCTGAGGTCATCGACGTGTGGTACGACTCCGGCGCGATGCCATTTGCCCAGTGGGGTTACCCGCACCAGAATGCTGAGACGTTCAAGGCCCGCTACCCCGCCGACTTCATCTGCGAAGCGATCGACCAAACCCGTGGCTGGTTCTACACCCTGATGGCAGTGGGCGAACTAGTCTTCGATGAGTCCTCCTACCGAAACGTCCTCTGCCTCGGCCACATCTTGGATGCCGAGGGTCGCAAAATGAGTAAGCACCTGGGCAACGTCATTGAACCGATGGCATTGATGGACCGACACGGGGCTGACGGCGTTCGCTGGTTCATGCTTGCCGCGGGCTCTGCGTGGTCATCTCGGCGGGTCAGCGACGAGACCATCAACGAGGTCGTTCGCAAGACGCTGCTGACGTACTGGAACACCGCCTCATTCCTGTCGTTGTACGGCCGGATCGCCGACTTTGACCCGTCGAATTCTGCGATCCCACCCGTCGATGAGCGCTCCTCCTTAGACCAATGGGCCTTGTCAGAATCGAATAACCTGATCGCTCGGGTTCACGCCGCGCTCGAAGACTTCGACACGCAACTAGCCGGGCGCCTACTTTCGGCGTTTATCGACGATCTTTCAAACTGGTACGTCCGCCGCTCACGCCGCCGATTCTGGGATGGCGATCTCGCGGCGTTGTCCACCCTGCACGAGTCCCTCAAGACCGTCACGCTACTGATGGCGCCGTTTACACCGTTCATCACCGACCGCGTCTGGGGCGACATGTTCGCCCAGGGCGAGGGCGAACCTGAGTCGGTTCACCTCGCGGCCTGGCCGCAGGCAGATCTGTCTCTGGTGAAACCAGGTCTTTCCGACCACGTTTCACTTGTCCGCCGCCTGGTCGAACTCGGTCGTGCCGCCCGCGCAGAATCGAAAGTAAAGACCCGCCAACCACTTCGCCGTGCATTGGTTGCTGCCCCCGGCTGGCAACAGTTGCCGCCTGACCTCCTGCGGGAAATCACCGCCGAACTCAACGTCCTGTCCGCACTCGCACTTGATTCCTCTGATTCGGACCTCGTTGAGGTATCCGTCAAGGCGAACTTCCGTGAGCTTGGGAAGCGCTTCGGTAAGCAGACTCCGGTCGTGGCACAGGCTGTGTCGCAGGCATCAGCTCCCGAACTCGTCAGCGCGCTGCGCGCGAATGGGACGTTTGATATTCCGCTTGAGGGAGCCGCCGTGAGCATTGGCCCCGATGACGTCGTCATCACCGAAACCCCGAAACAGGGATGGGCCGTCGCCACTGACGGTGGCGAAACAGTTGCCCTTGACCTGGCCCTCGACGAGGAACTTCTGCGAATCGGGCTTGCCCGAGATGTCGTCCGCGACGTTCAAGAAGCGCGCAAACAGCGCGGCTTCGATGTGACCGACCGCATCTGCCTGGAATGGGCAGCAGAAGGCGAGGCGGCCCAGGCCATTCGCGAGCAGTCTGAAGAGCTCGCCCAAGAGGTCCTCGCCACGTCATTCATTGAGGTCAAGTCACTCTCGGCCGACGACCATGACGTATCGGCAGTAGCCAGCGAACAGGGGCTCGTGCGCATCAACCGCGCATAGATAGCAAAGCGGCGTCTGGATTCCGCTGCCCTCAGGGCAGCTGGAACGAAGACGTGGTGGCCACTCCGCCGGACTACCAGTTGTCGCCGAGCTCCGTGGATACCGCCGCCAAGCTCCCGCCGTATGGAGTCATCGCGACGTTTCGTGAGCCGACCTGGTGCACCGCAGGAGGGGGCGTATGTGAGACAACCGCCGGGTCATCGCGGATGACGACCACTGGTGGGTTGTCGTCAAAAACCGCGACGGGGGGTTCAAGGTTGAACCTCTCCCCTGTGGGAGCTTCCGCCACATGCTCTTGCGTGGAAACAGTGGACTTTGATGAAGTCTTCCATCTCATAACAACGTCACCGCCAGTTGAATTGCGATCTGTAACAGGATGATGAGCACCAGAAACGACAGGTCGAGGGAAACCCCACCCATCTTGATTGGTGGAATGATTCTTCCCAGCAACTTCAGCGGCGGATCGGTCAGTGTGAACACTGCCTCACACAGCAGCAGGACGAATCCCTTCGGTTGCCATGTGCGCGAGAGCATCTGAACCAGATCAATCACGAATCTGGCGAGCAGGATGACGAAGTAGAGCCAAAGAATCGTCGCAATGATCTCGCCCAGGCCGGTCACGTGCGCCCCTCCGCTGACGTTGTTGGGCTAGTTCTTGCTCGCCAGTCCCTGCTTCTGGAGCTGGGCACGTGCCTCGTCAGCATCAACATTGACGTTTGCCGGCGACAGCATGAAAACCTTGTTGGTCACGCGCTCGATCGAGCCACGCAGGCCGAATACCAGACCGGCAGCGAAGTCGACGATGCGCTTGGCATCAACGTCATCGAGTTCCGTGAGGTTCATGATCACCGGATTGCCGCTGCGGAACTCCTCGCCGATTCGACGGGCATCGTTGTAGCTACGCGGATGCAGAGTCGTGATCTTCATGGGGTCCACCGTTCGGGCGGTTGGGCGGGCGACCGGCTTGCTCCGGCTGCCTGCTGGGTGAGAACTAACGGGCTCGTGAGCGACTGTGTCGGTGCGCCAGTCGCGGCTCGAGCGTTCGGGGCTCTGACGCCGCCGCGCGAGGTCGTCATCTCGCTCGGCTGCCCGCGGCGCTTCAGTGACTCGCACCGTGTCGCGGTCATCGCGATCCGAGTAGCGATCAGAGCGCGCAGATCCAATGCGCTCTGACTCGCGACCGCTGTCACGGCCACCCTCGTCGTAGTAATAATCGTCTTCGTATCGGTCATCCTCGACTAGCCCGAGGTATACCGCCATCTTGCGCATTGCGCCGGCCATTCTGCTCACTCCTAGCTTGTGCATTGGACCGACCGCGTGGGGAATCCGCCGCCGGCTTCGGACATTACCTCACGAATCCCGCGCGCTCCCCGAGCAACGCCGAACCCACCCTGACGTGTGTCGCACCTGCTGCGATCGCAGCTGCGAAGTCTCCACTCATTCCAGCGGAGATGATCGTGGCGGACGCATATCTGTCCGCGATTGTGGAACTGACCCCCGCAAGGGCCTCGAATGCTGCCCGCGCGTCGCCGCCATGCGGGGCGATACCCATCACGCCCCGCAGGTCGAGGTGTTGCGCATCGACGATTTCCTCAGCCAAGTCGATGGCGTGCTCTGGGCCAACACCCGCCCGCTGGGGTTCATCGGTTGGGTCAAGATTCACCTGGACCAGACACTGCAAGGGTGAGCGTCCAGCAGATCCCACCTGCGTATTGAGCGCACTGACGAGCTCGGGCCGGTCGACAGAATGGACGAAATCAGCGAACTGCGCCACCTTCTTGACCTTGTTACGTTGGAGCTGACCGACAAAGTGCCACGTCAAGGGCAGATCGGCACATAGCGCGGCTTTTGTGGAGAACTCCTGAGCCTTGTTCTCTGCGAAATCAGTCAGACCGAGATCCGCGAGCAATCTGATGTCGGCATCAGGCCATGTCTTGGTGACGGCGATCAGGGTGACGTCCGCCGGATCCCGTTGTGCATTGATGGCAGCGTGGTCGATCTCGCGTTGCACCTCAATGAGACGCCGCCGCAGCTGCTCTCTTCGACCGCCCGAATCCTGTGGGTTCATGGGGCCACCGACATCGAGCGCAAAACGATCGCCGCACCCTGGCGCCCTGTACGCCCGTCGCGTCGATAGGAGTACAGGTCGGGATTCGTGTACGTACATTCTTCGATCCGTGTGACGCCGATGCCCGCCCGTTCGAGTAAGCCGCACGCCGCCCCACTCACGTCTGCATACCAACGACCATCGCTGTGCCGATGAGCCGAATCTGGGACTACCGCCATCAGTTGATCGGCACATTCGGAGTCCACCTGATAGCAGTCCTGGCAAATGGCGGGGCCGATGATTGCAGCCATTGAGGCACATTCGGCACCCAGGTCCAACATTGCCTCGATCGTTGCCGGGACGATTCCGGCAACCACTCCCCGCCAACCGCAATGGACTACCCCCACGACTGCGTTCTTGGTATCGGCAAGCACGATCGGTGTGCAATCAGCTGCGAGTGCAACCAGTGCGATGTCTGCTGACTTGGTGACCAACCCGTCGCATTTGCCTTCGGGCTGAAGTGAATGCTCAGTTATTCGGTAAACGTTGTGTCCATGCTCGGCATCGATGAATGCCAGCGAAGCCGGCGGTGAACCGAGCATCTCGCCAAGTTGCTGACGATTTTCGGCGACAACCGAGTCGTCGTCACCAACATGAGCCGCCAGATTCAGCGACTCGAACTCCCCCTGGCTGACTCCCCCGCGGCGGTTTGTGAATACCCAATCCGCTCGCCTGCGGTAGCCGGCGGAGTCTGGATGGGCCCCAATCGTTCCGGACCACATCCAGACCCCACCTAGCTACGATGCTCGGTTTACTTGAGGAAGTCGGGAACGTCGAGGTCACCGGCTGGTTCGTC
>DMNR01000460.1:0-3108 GCA_003452655.1 Actinomycetota bacterium
TTCTGGCCGCGCTGCAAACCAGGGGAGAAGGTGAGCCTGTTGGGAGTGGTGAGGACACAGTTGCCTGAAGGTGACGTCACTCTGAAGCACTCCCGTAAGAAGCCCGGAAGGTCCCACAGATGCTCGATGACCTGCATGCTGACGAGCAGATCGACCGAATCGTCCCGCAGCGGCAGTGCGTCTAGGTTCGCGCGAGAAATCGACGTCAAGGCCGGGTACTTCGCCTTGGCGTGTGCGGCGGTCAGTTCGTCAAGTTCAAGCCCCAGGGCCGTGGCAGGTCCGTTGTCTGCCAGGACATTGATTCCGTAGCCCTCTCCGCACCCCGCATCGACGACGACCCCATCGCGGATGAGCTTGGCGAAGTGCCGTTCCACCCAGTGATACGCGGCCTCGTGTCGACGGAACCAGTAGTTCTCCGGCACGACATCTGGGACCGTCCGTTCGCCGGTGAGCGGCAGGGATGTGTGAACGGTCACCTAGGAAACGATAGGGGGCTGTCTTTCGTCTCAGTTACTGGTGGGTAACATTTCCCAAAGCAGTTTCAACCGTCGGATTCCTGTGACCGCAAGGCACAGCCCGCACTTGGAGGTCGTGACTCGACCATGAAAATCGCAGTCTGCGTTAAGCAGGTCCCAGACACCTGGGCAGAAAAGAAGCTCGATGCCGGTACCAAGACGCTCGATCGTGAGTCCGTCGACGGGGTCATGAACGAGCTCGACGAATATGCCGTGGAAGAGGCGCTGCAAATCGCCGAGGCCAACAGCGGTGAAGTTGTCGTCGTCTCGATGGGCCCGGAGAAGGCAACGGAGACGGTGCGTAAGGCACTGAGCATGGGCGCCGACTCGGCGATCCACGTTCAGGACGCCGGACTCGCCGGTTCTGACGCTCTCGGCACGTCTTTGGCGCTGGCCAAAGCGCTCGAAGGTAAAGGTTTCGACCTGATCATCTTCGGTTCTGAGTCCACTGATGCTCGAATGAGCGTCATTCCGGCGATGGTTGCCGAACGACTCGGAGTCGCGCAGTTGACCTTCGCCAACAATGTCGAGGTCGCTGGCTCAGAGGTCAAGATCAAGCGCCAGACCGAATACGGCTACGACGAGGTCACTGGCAGCACTCCTGCTGTGGTGTCCGTTGTCGAGAAGATCAACGAACCGCGCTACCCGTCCTTCAAGGGCATCATGGCGGCGAAGAAGAAGCCAGTCGAAACCGTCGCGCTCGCCGATCTCGGCGTTGACGCAGGGCAGGTTGGCTTGGGCGGATCATGGTCGGCCGTCGTTGAGTTCGCCGATGCGCCACCGCGCGCTGCCGGAACAGTTGTTACCGACGAGGGTGATGGCGGCGTCAAGATTGCTGACTACCTGTCCACCCAGAAGTTCATCTAAGGAGCGCATTAACCATGGCTGAGATTCTTGTTCTCGTTGACCATGTCGATGGTGCCGTCAAGAAGGTCACTCTTGAACTCTTGACGCTGGCCCGCTCGCTGGGTGAGCCGTCGGCAGTGTTTGTTGGAAATGGTGCGGACGCGGCGATTGCCACGTTGGCGGAGAACGGTGCGGCAACGGTCTACGTTGCCGATGCCGCTGATCTTCTGCTGCACCCGGTTGCACCGAAGGCTGAAGTTCTGGCGAAGTTGGTTGCTGACAAGGCGCCCGCAGCCGTCCTGATTCCTTCGACTGCAGAAGGCAAAGAAGTTGCCGGACGCCTGGCAGTCAAGATCGGCAGTGGCGTCATCACCGACGCAGTCGGGATCGATGCGGACCTGACATCAACGCAGTCCATCTTCGGTGGGTCTGTGATCGTCAAGTCGAAGGTGTCGCAGGGCACACCGATCATCACGGTTCGTCCGAACAGTTCGCCGGTTGAACCGGTAGCGGCTGCGGGGACCCGTGTCGATGTGTCAGTTGAGCTGACGGATTCGGCCAAGAAGGCGACCACCACGAACAAGGTGGAGGAATCCAAGGGGGCTCGCCCAGAACTCACCGAAGCTGCGATCGTGGTGTCCGGTGGTCGTGGCGTCGGGGGAGCCGAAGGTTTCACCGTCGTCGAAGCGCTCGCGGATTCCCTCGGGGGAGCCGTCGGTGCCTCACGTGCCGCAACTGATGCTGGTTGGTACCCCCACCAGTACCAAGTCGGCCAGACCGGAAAGACGGTCTCGCCGCAGCTGTACATCGCCAACGGAATCTCCGGGGCAATTCAACACCGCGCCGGTATGCAGACCTCAAAGACGATCATTGTGGTCAACAAGGATCCCGAAGCACCGATCTTCGAGATCGCGGACTACGGCGTCGTCGGCGACTTGTTCAGCGTGGTCCCACAGCTCACCGAGGAAGTTGGCAAGCGCAAGGGATAGTCAATTCTTTCCAAAACGGACCAAGTCCTCCGCCGATCAGCGGGGACCTGGTCCGTTTTGGTTTCCCCCGCAGTATTGGGTGGAGTTTCGGTCACCTAGCGCACGAAATTCCACCCAATACTGCGTGCGCTTAGACTTGCGAGGTGACAGATTCCAAGCCGGCGGTTCCTGTGGCCTACTTGGATCACGCGGCAACAACGGCGATGCGGCCGTCGGCATTGACCACGCTCACCGAATCTGCGGCCGAATTGGGCAACCCCTCGAGCCTGCATTCGGCCGGACGACGCAGTCGCAGGATCGTTGAGGAATCTCGCGAGATTTTCGCTGACGAACTTGGTGTTCGGCCTAGCGACGTGGTCTTCACATCAGGTGGGACCGAAGCCGACAACCTCGCCATCAAGGGTCTGTACTGGGCTGCCGTGGCAAAGGATCCGGCACGAACGACGCTACTGGTGTCAACCATCGAACATCATGCGGTCCTCGACGCCGTTGAATGGCTAGCTGAGCACGAAGGTGCCTGCGTCGAGTGGATTCCGGCCGGGCTCGATGGTCGAGTCGACGTCGAATGGTTGGCCGAATTCCTCCGCCGGGATGCCTCCGGTGTGGCGTTGTGTGCGGTGATGTGGGCGAACAACGAAACAGGGGTCATCCAGCCGGTCGAGTCCGTCGCGGCGTTGTGCGATGAATTCGAGATCCCATTCCATTGTGATGCCGTGCAAGGAGTTGCCTGGCTTTCCCAGCCATCCGTTGGGCGAAGC
>DMNR01000460.1:3193-5034 GCA_003452655.1 Actinomycetota bacterium
CCCCTGTTTCACGGGGGCGGGCAAGAGATAGACGTTCGCTCCGGCACCGTCGCGACCGCACTCATCGCATCTGCGGCGGCTGCATTCAACGAGGCGGCGAGCCAGCGATCGACCGAGGTTTCTCGAGTCGCAGCGTTGTCTGAGCAGTTGCGGACCGGAGTCCTCCACGTTGCTCCCGATGCCGTGATTGTTGCGCGCGAATCCGCGCGATTGGCTGGGATCAGCTCGATCTCCTTCCCGGGTTGCCAAGCTGATGCGCTGTTGATGCTGCTGGATTCGGTGGGAGTGGCATGTTCTGCCGGTAGCGCCTGCACTGCGGGAGTACCGCGCCCCAGTCACGTGCTGCTAGCGATGGGTATGCCAGTCGAGCAGGCGCAGGCGACGTTGCGCTTCAGCCTCGGCTGGAGTTCCGCACCGTCGGAGGTTGAAGCACTCCTATCCGCCCTGCCTGCAGTCCTCGAGCGCGCGCGGCGGGCAAATCGTGGCGGCACGCGCAGTCCCGCCAGAGTGGGTATCTCATGACCGAAAGACTGAAGGTTGTGGCCGCGATGTCCGGTGGTGTGGACTCCGCGGTTGCTGCTGCGCGCGCGGTCGACGCCGGACATGATGTCGTGGGGGTGCATCTCGCACTCTCGAAGAATCCGGAGACCGGGCGCGATTCGGGTCGAGGCTGTTGCACGCTGTCGGATGCCCGCGATGCGCGCCGCAGTGCCGACATTCTCGGAATCCCGTTCTACGTCTGGGATATGGCCGAGGAATTTAGTGACGGGGTGCTCGACGACTTTGTGGCCGAGTACCTTGCCGGGCGAACGCCGAACCCTTGCATGCGCTGCAACGAAAAGATCAAATTTGCCGCAGTCCTCGACCGGGCGATGGATCTTGGGTTCGACGCAGTCTGCACGGGTCACTACGCGCGCATCACGCAGAGCCCGAGTGGCGAGCGGGAATTGCACCGTTCCGCCGATCCGGACAAGGATCAGTCTTACGTGCTGGGAGTTTTGACCGCCGAACAACTTGCGCACTCGATGTTCCCGCTCGGAGATTCGCTGAAGTCGCATGTCAGGTCGGAGGCCAGCGAACGTGGCCTGCTCGTTGCTAATAAGCCCGACAGCTACGACATCTGCTTCATCCCGGACGGGGATACGGCAGGGTGGCTTCGCAATCGCATTGGCGCGGAGCCAGGCGCGATCGTTGACGCGGTTACCGGAGACCGACTCGGTGACCACGAAGGGGCGTACGCCTACACGATCGGGCAGCGCAAGGGTCTGGGGATCAAGGTCGCTCCGCACGATGGACAGCCGCGATACGTGGTCGGGGTTGATCCGAAGAGCCGGGTCGTCAGCGTGGGACCGCCCACCCTGCTCGACATCAACACCATCCGCGCTGCGAATGTTCGGTGGACCCAGGGCGTCCCAAGAGTCGGAGAACGATGTCTGGCGCAGGTTCGTGCACACGGCGATCAATTGCCGGCGATCATTCAAGAAGTGAGCGGCACGGGTCCGTTAGTCGTCTCGTTGGACGGCACCTTCCGCGGAGTTGCGCCCGGCCAGAGCCTGGTCCTCTACGACGACACCAGAGTGATCGGCTCAGGCACGATCACGGCAACATCACGGGTGGCGGCCAACCCTTCGAGGTAGTTGGTGTCGATTTCCTACACCTTGTTGAGATGTAGCTTCCGCATGACTGCATCGGACATGATCAACGCGCTCGGGGACACGATCTTGTAGCGCACCGATGCCACGCGCACCAGGATCGCCGCAATCATGGCCGCAATCTGCGCAAGAGCAATCGGAACGCCGACAGCGAACAGTCCGACATAGGTCACCGCGGCGGCAAAAGCG
>DMNR01000062.1:0-3763 GCA_003452655.1 Actinomycetota bacterium
GCGGACCACGTCACGGTCTTTCAGCGGACCGCTGCCTGGGTCGTCCCGCGGCGAGATCGGGCGATCCCGGAGTGGCTGCGGGCAACGTATGCCCGGGTACCCGGGGCGATATCGGTTACCCGCACCGCCGAGTACTTTCGCCGAGAAGCTGTGTCGAACTCGTTCTCCAAGAACGGTCGCCTGATGGGAGTGATCGAGCGTGCCGGTCGAAGGCACATCAAGTCACAGATCGCCGACCCTCAGCTGCGCCGCCGAGTCACACCCGACTTTCGACCAGGTTGTAAGCGGATCATCATGTCCGATGACTGGTATCCGGCATTGCAGCGTCCGAACGTGGACCTCGTTTCCGACGGCATCGATCGGTTTACCAGCGAGGGAATCACGATCGTTGGCGAAGACAACATCGAACGCGAACTTGCGTTCGATGCGGTTGTACTCGCTACGGGGTTCCATGTTCAACGTCGGTCGATCTTGTTCAAGATAGTTGGCCGCAACGGCCGAACGATGGCGCAATCGATGGCGACTTCGACCCCCACGGCGTACCTCGGCTCAACTGTTCCGGGATTCCCGAATCTCGTGCTCATGACCGGTCCGAACACCGGACTGGCGAACAACTCGATGGTCGTGATGATCGAAGCCCAGGCCGGATATGCCGCCTCAATGGCCCGTCATCTGCTCGACAACCCGGACATCGCACTCGATGTGCGAGCCGAAATGCTGGCTGATTTCACCGCCGAGATGGAACAAAGACTCGCCCAGTCTGTCTGGGCGAACGGCGGCTGTGCCAGCTGGTATTTGGACGGGGATGGCCGCGTCACGGCGTTGTGGCCAGGCCGAACGTCTGAGTTCCGGCGACGAACTCGTGAAATTCAGCTGGCCGACTACGTCGTGGTTCCACGGGTGGGGAGTGTTTGACGACACACTCTGGTGATCCAATAGAGGCGGGTGAAACCGCTTCCCCGCACAATAGTTTTTGGGCAAACCAGCCCTTCCCACA
Source organism: Actinomycetota bacterium (assembly GCA_003452655.1). Lineage (GTDB taxonomy): Bacteria > Actinomycetota > Actinomycetes > S36-B12 > UBA10799 > UBA10799. The sequence goes on from DMNR01000062.1 coordinate 998, forward strand.
ATCAGAAACGTTGAGGCTCAAATGGAATTCGGGCAATTTCTCTACAGCTTGATCGTGATCTTCTTCATGATCATCTACTTCATGATTCTTTTCAACATCATCTTTGACATCTTCCGCAGCCACGACATGGGCGGATTTGCCAAGGCAGTGTGGTTGATCTTCATCTTGTTCATCCCGCTGATCTCGATGCTGGTGTACGTGATTGTGCGCGGACCAGGAATGGCCAAGCGCAGTCAGGAAATGGCGAAAGAAGCACAGCAGCAGCAACTTGAGTACGCCAAGCAGCTCGTCAACCAAGACGGCGCAACGACGGTCGATCAGATCGCGAATGCTCAGAAGCTGCTGGACTCCGGCGCGATCACGCAGGCCGAGTTCGATCAGATCAAGGCAAAGGCACTTGCCAGCTAGTTCCTGGCACGTGACCGAGAAGGTCCCCACCTGGCACTGCCGGTGGGGACCTTCTCGTTTGTGAACTAGCCCTTGCCGTTGTTTGCGTTCCACTCGTCGATGCAGGACTTCAGCGAATCGATTTCGGTGTTGGTGGTCGTGCGAGCGGCTTCAACGCCAGCTTCGTTCTTCGCCTTGACGGCGGTTTGGAGCGATTGCAGGCCAGTGATGATCTGCTGGACGTCGGTGGTGCACTTCTGGGCGATTGTTTGGGAGTCGCCACTCAGGTTGCCCTGCGCTGCCTGCAACTGCTGAAGGTCCGTCTGAATCGCCGGAAGGTTCTGGCTCAAAGCTGTTTCGTAGGCCTCAGGCGATGAAGTAGCGCTCACAACGGTATTGATCTTCATCTGAATTGCGTTGAGTGAATCGGTGTACGCATTCGCTTGATCGACACCACCGCACGCGGAGATCGCGAGGGCGACGACACCGGCGCCCACCAGTCCGACTGAAGCCCGCACGGAACGCTTACGGCCTGATGGCTTTGAGGGTGTGGCAGCTAGTTGGCTCATGCAAGAAAAGTACCGCGAGGACCTACGACCCTGGCGGTTTTACTACCCGTCTGGAACCATTAAATGTCGGATTCGAAAGTGCCTGGCATCGCCGCTACAAGTGGGCGCGAGCGTCGAATACGCTGGCCGTTGGTCAGCAGAAAGCGACAAGGAGTCTGCGATGAACGAACTGAAGGCAACTGAAGAACAAACGACGGGACCCGTTGTCGTTGGTGTTGATGGTTCGATTGCCAGCGAACGTGCCTTGTTGTGGGCGGCCGAGCATGCTTTTCGAATGGGCGCCGGATTGCGTGTTGTGTTGGTTCGCACTCATCCGGTTCCTGTCACGTCCATTGCCCCTGCACCTGTCTGGCCGTGGCCCGTCGTTCATCACCGTGACGAACAAGGCGCTGCCGAAACTCGGGAGATGCTGGCTGAGATCGTGACAGCGACGATCCCAGCGAAGTACGACGACAACGTCAAAGTTGACGTCGTGGACGGAGACAGTGCGAGTTCGATCATTGAGGTAGCACGCGAACATCGGGCTGCGCTCATCGTGGTGGGTCGCCGCGGGCGTGGCGGATTCAAGCGCCTGCTACTTGGATCGGTCAGCGATGAGGTCGCCACCTATGCACCGTGTCCGGTCGTTGTGACCGGCAAGCACTCGGAGTGGACACCGCAGTCCACAATCGTTGTGGGCGTTGACGGTTCGGCGGATAGTGATCGAGCGTTGAAGTGGGCAGCGAACCAAGCCCAGCTCGTCGGCTCGCGGTTGCATGTAGTGCATGCGTGGGAGCCCCCGTACGCGGCGCCAGACAGCCTGGCGGGAACCATGCCGTTCCTGGCAGACGACCAAGGCGAACTCGCAAAGCACGCGCAGAAGATCCTCTCCGACTCGATCGCGCGGTGCGTGCCGGATGGCTCTGATCTCACGGTGACCAGTGAAGTGCTCGAGGGATACCCAAGCGCGATGCTGACCGAAGTTGCCAGTGGCGACCATGCCGAGTTGCTCGTGATCGGCACTCGTGGTCTCGGCGGATTCAGTTCGATGCTTCTGGGTTCGGTCGCGCACCAGTGTCTGCATCACGCCGTTTGCCCGGTAGCGGTGATCCGCCCTTCCGATGGTCAGTAGCCACCTGGTGTGACGGTGGCCACTGTGGGAGCACCACCTTTACAAACGAATCGATTTCTTTACTGATACTTGTAGATAGCGGGCTTACACGCTGCGGCCCCGATGCGTAGGTTGAAGTTACGTTCCGCCGCTCGTTAATCCAAGGAGTACAAGATGATTTCCCGTAAAGCTCGAACGATGATCGCCGCCTCGGTGTGCGGCGCAGCTCTGATCGTCCCGGCAGCTGCCACGAGCGCCTCCGCGCATGGCGTTCAAGGTTCCGGGCACGGAATCGGTGCGAGCCAAGGGCTTGGCCGCCACCACGGTCACGGTCTTTCAGCGCTGACTGCCGCTCAGAAGCAGGAAATCCAGTCCACGTACCGTGCGGCCGTGAAGGCAGCTTTCGACAAGTACTTGGCAACTACGGTTGACGAGCGCGCAACCTACAAGGCCGCTCGCGCTGCCGCCACTACCAAGGCCGAGCGCGTCGCCGCTCGCAAGGCGTACCGCGCGGCGACGACGACCCAAAGAGCCACCCTCAAGGCCGAAGTGAAGGCTGCAAAGGCTGCGAAGCGGGCAGCAATCAAGGCGATCTTGGCTGCTGCCTGATCTAGCCGGGGGGAACTCGGGATTCGTCCTGAGTTGAGCGACCCTCGTCACGCACCGCGCGGTTTCTCCCCCGTTACCGCGACGAGTCCGTGACGGGGGTCCTTCATTTTC
>DMNR01000062.1:3849-8403 GCA_003452655.1 Actinomycetota bacterium
GGAATCGGGTCATGTCGTATTACGATCGAAGTAGTGTCAGCGAGTCAGGCCATGAACCGGCCTTAGCGGGGGTAGCGATGCAAATTGGTGTGCACTTGGTGGATTTTGCATTCGCGGGTGGACCTGAAAGCACTGCGCGAACGCTGGCGCAAGCAGGGCAGCTCGCAGATGAGGGCGGGATAGCGAACCTTTCTTTGATGGACCACTACCTGCAGATGGAGCAGCTTGGGGGACCGGACGAACCGATGCTGGAGGGGTACACGACTCTCGGCTATCTCGCCGGTCAAACGTCACGGGTTGAGCTGCAATTACTCGTAACCGGAGTGACTTACCGCCATCCCGGGCTGCTCGCGAAGATCGTTTCTACCCTGGATGTCTTGTCTCAGGGCCGGGCAGCCTTGGGGATCGGCGCTGCCTGGTACGCGCGCGAACACGAAGCGCTTGGCGTCCCGTTTCCACCACTTGCGGAACGGTTCGAGCGCCTTGAAGAGACTCTGCAGATCGTCCTGCAAATGTGGAGTCCAAACGACTGTCCGTTTGAAGGTCGCCATTACAGCCTTGCCGAGACACTGAACAATCCCGCGGCTCTGAGCCGACCGCACCCGCCCATCATGATCGGGGGCACAGGGGAACGCAAGACATTGAGGTTAGTCGCCAAGTACGGCAATGCCTGCAACTTCTTTGCTGGTGACGGCGCGGAAGGCCCGGAAACCGTCGCACGGAAACTCGCTGTCTTGAAGGAGCACTGCGACGAGCAGGGATCTGACTACGGCGCGATCCGGAAGACGATCCTGTATGTGGGTTCGGGGCGACCGGATGCCAGTGGGGTCAGCGAATTGACTGAGCAGCTTGCCCAATACTCGGAGGTTGGAATCAGCCAGGCTCACCTGATGCCGGTTCGGACTTCGCCATCCGCGTTCATTTCAGACGTTGCGGAACATCTCGTCCCAGCACTGGCGACGGTATGAGCCGGGCGCTGCAGTAGCCCACGGGTGCGCTGAGCCACAGTGAACAGCGACTGTCAGGCCTCGGTCTTGTCGGACTCGATCGGAGTCAAAGGGGCTGACCCTGGTTTCGCGGAGGTGGCGGCCTCAATTCGGCTCGTCACCCACATTAGGTGAATCAGCCATTCCTCGGCCCACACCAACGACAGAGCTTGCTGACCGACTGAATCGTTAGCGGGTGAGGTGGCGGTGTCCTGCCAGTCGGCAAGGCAGGTATCGACCTGGCTTTCTAGCTCGGCGAATGCGTGACCAAGACCGGAAACCTCCGGTTGGTCGAACTGTTCAGGCGTGAACGCCTGTTGGTTGCAGTAGTCCTGCGTCTGCTTGTCGGTCAGCGTCGGGCACAATCGATCGGTAGCCGTATCGGCACTCGATTGCACGAGTTTCGCGCACGCGACGAGGAGCTTGCCGGCATCTGAGTTTGTGCTTGGCGTGGTACTAACCGTCGAAAGAAAGACCACGAGGTCTGCGCATGCAGCGATGTGCCCGGCAGCATTCGCGACAAAGGACCAGGTCGGTCCAAGTGATTCGCTGTTCCCACGTTGCGCAATTGCCAGGTCGAAGCTCTCGTAGGCATTGCCGACAGCCGCGTCCGCAGCAGTCGCGGCCAATTCAAGTTGCTCTTGGGCGCCCGGGCCGTTTGCCAAGCGTTCATAGGCGGCCACGAGGTAGGCCGTACTTGCGTGCACGGAGGCGATCAGCGACTCATTTACTCGCCCTGCGACCCCGCGCGGCCACATCATCAGGCTGACGACCAGGCTGATCGCAAGTCCGATGCCAACGTCGACAACCCGCCACTCACCGGTCTCCAATGAGGGTCCGGCAACAATTCCGTAGAACACAATGACGAAGACAGTGAAAGATCCCTGGCCGACTGCGAGCGAGATCGCTCCCGGGGCGTAACCGGACATAAAGATGACGACTGGCAACAGAATCCACAGCGCCAACGGCTTATCCCCGAATAGCAAGATCACGCCGGTACCGACCAAGAAGCCCCCGATGGTGCCGACGATCGCCTGCACGGCGGTCTTTCCGGTGCCGAGCACGTCAAGCCGAAGTGCCGTCAGGGTCCCGAGTACGACCCAGAACCCATGTCCTACTCCGGTTGCATAGACGACCGTGACGGCAAGCGCGAGGGCCAGCCCCGCCCGCAAGCTGTTTCGAAACCACGGTGATCTGAACGTGAGGTGGTTACGCAGGATCCGCCAGGGCTGCAGTTCGTGGTCAACCGACGGCAAGCCCCACCCTGTGAAGGGGTGTTCTTCGGGAGGAGCGCCGACTGCGATTCTCGTATGGCGAGCGACGAGCTCGGCCATGGCGGCGGTGAGCCGTAGGTGGAAGCCAGCGTCGATCGTCGGCCGAACCACCTGCGAGTTGCCCGAACTCAGCTGCTGCGCAGACCAATTCTCCAGTTCCACACGGTGTTGCTCGCGTAGGTGATCTAACGCCTTTGATTGAGGTGCTGGCCCTCCGCGCCCTATCGCGTCGCCCGACCGGTCCATCGCTTCGGCGGCGCAATCGGCAAGGGCCTGATCTCCCGGCATGGTGTAGTCGCCAGTGCGGGGTTCCCACCGGAGGATGATTCGCAGGCGCCCGAGCTCGTCGATTGTCTGGAGTAGGGCCCGATCGCGAGAGGTTGCGCTTCCCGGCCGCATCATCTGGCCGTCGTACTGCTCCCGCATCCGATGGTGGGCTTCGGTCAGCTCGCGTTGGCGGGTATGCAAGTCGATCACCGGCGCCGAGCCGGAAGTTGGCGCTGGCCACATGGCCCGGATCACGTTCGCGGAGGCATCCATCGTGTCGGCAATCCGCTGACGTAGTGCTGACCGGTAGTGCGCAGGCCACATGAGAAGTGCTGCAGCCAACGACACCACGACCGCCACGGCAAAACCGATCAGCCGCTGGGGCAGTTGATCGAGACCTGGTCCTGCGGTGACTGCGATGACGAACGGCAACAGAATGGACATCGTTGCGGTGGCGACGTATCCGCGCAAGAGTCCGGTGTACGTCAGTCCTGCACCGACGATGAACGTGCAGATCACGGCGGCAAACGGGTTCAGGGCAGCTACCGTCCCAAGGACGACTGCTACTAGGCCAGCGATTCCAGTGAAGATGTACGCGAGAGCCCGGTCTCGCGTTGGGCCACCGAAGTCGGCGAAGGACAACAGAACGAAAGTGCCGAACACGGTGTAGGTCGAACCCGCGGGCATTTGCAGCACGTATTGCGTGAACAGGTACGCCAGCGGCAGGACTATTGCGACCCGTAACGCCCGACGGAACAGCAGGTGCCCGGGATCGTGCACGCGCCCACCCTTGTCTTCGTCAGCTGCTAGTACCAGTGGTCCCTAGTGTGGCCGACGAAGCGCATCACCGCATGTTGGCGTTGAGCGAATCGAGCAGGGCGTAGTCGCTGGTATCACCGGAGATCTCCCAGAACATGCCACCGCCGAGACCCTTCGCTGCGATGTAGTTCGCCTTCAGCGCCATCGATGCCGGATCGTCGTAGCTGATGAACTCTCGCTTGGCTGCGTCGTAGAGGTACGGGACCTTGGCACTTGCGTCGTAGTTCCGGGTAAGCCGGGGAGCGTAGTTCGCTGCGATGTCCTTGTAGTCCAAGACGCCGGCCTCCCACGTTCCGGTTCCAGCACCGGACGTCGGCTGGAAGAGACCGCCATTCGTCGCGCCGACTCCAGCGAAGCTGCGGCCGTAGAACGGCACACCGAGGACTAGTTTGTTGGCGGGCGCTCCAGCCGACAGGTACGAGTTGACCGTCGAATCCGAGTAGAAACCGGCCGGGCCCGGATCACCCGTGGGCTGAGTCAGGGGCGCGTTGTGACCCGTCTTCGAATCCCAACTTCCGTGGAAGTCGTAGGTCATCAAGTTGATCCAATCGACCGTGCTGGCGATCTTGGAGATCTCCAGGTTCGTCAGGATCGATGGCCCGGCCGGTGCGGCAATGGTGAGGTCGTAGTGCTTGCCTCCGTCAGCAGTCCCCTGTCGATTCAGCTCATTTCGAAGCGCCTGCAGCAGGAGGGTGTAGTTGGTCTTGTCGGCGGCCACTCCGCCCTGGAGTCCTCCCGAAACCGGGTACTCCCAGTCGATATCGATGCCGTCAAAGCCGTAGGTCTTCATAAATGAAACGCACGACTGCGCGAATGTTGCTCGCGACTGCGGTGTTCCGGCCGCAGCGGAGAAGTTCGCTGACCAGGTCCAGCCGCCAACTGAGATCAGTGTGCGCAGGTTGGGGTTCGTCGTCTTGAGCTTGGTGAGCTGGTTGAAGTTTCCACGCTTGGCACCGGTATCCCAACTATCGCCGGGGAATGCCTTGTCGGTGTCCGCGTAGGGATCACCGAGTACGCATTGGCCGTTCGAGATGTTGGCAAAGGCGTAGTTGATGTGGGTCAGTTGCGCGGCTGGCATCTGTGAAACCTGGTAGTTGCGCCCGTACGTCGCCCAGGCCGTGTAGTACGCGACCGTGCGCTTTCCCGCCGGTGTGGTCGGAGCAGCCGGGCTTGCCGGTGGAAGCGTCGGCGTTGGGGTCGGCGTTGGG
>DMNR01000264.1:0-1325 GCA_003452655.1 Actinomycetota bacterium
CTGGAGGCTGAGGCGGAGGGACTCGATCTGATCTTCCGGCAGGCCGGTGCACAGTGGCGTCAGGCCGGATGTTCGATGTGCTTGGCGATGAACCCGGACAAGTTGACGCCGGGGGAGCGAAGCGCTTCCACTTCCAACCGCAATTTCGAAGGTCGCCAAGGACCGGGTGGACGTACACACTTGGTGTCTCCGCAGGTGGCGGCGGCCACGGCAGTCACCGGCCACCTCGCGGCACCTGCCGATCTGGTCAATGCCTAATTCCCTGATAGGAGTAGCACGATGGAGAAGTTCACAGTTCACACCGGCGTTGGCGTCCCGCTGCGTCGCAGCAACGTAGATACCGATCAGATCATCCCCGCCGAGTACCTCAAGCGAGTTACTCGTCACGGCTACGAGGACGCGCTGTTTTCTGCCTGGCGCAAAGATCCAGATTTCGTACTCAACCAGCCGACCTACTCACTGGCGTCTGTCCTTGTTGCGGGACCGGATTTCGGAACCGGGTCGTCGCGAGAGCATGCCGTCTGGGCATTGCAGGATTACGGCTTCAAGGTGGTGTTGTCATCGAGGTTCGCCGACATCTTCAAGGGCAACGCCGGCAAGGGTGGACTGCTCGCGGCCCAGGTCGAAGAATCGGTCATCGAGCGCCTGTGGGAGGTTCTTGAGTCGCATCACGGTGCTGAAATCACCGTCGACCTCGTTGAATGCCGAGTTAAGGCGGAGCGAGTCGATGAGCCTTTCGTGATCGACGAGTACGTCCGTTGGCGCCTCCTCGAGGGCCTCGATGACATCGGAATCAGTCTCAAGCACGAAGTTGCGATCGGAGATTTCGAAGCGCGGCGGCCGGAATACCTGCCGACAACCGCTTAGTTTCCGCGCGATTCTGCGCACGCATCCGGACGAACCTTGCGGCGTGGCGCGTGCAACCGTGCGGGCAACACGTCTAGCCTCGGGCGCGAACGCGGACGAAAAGTCCGACAACCCGACGGAGGATTGACGTGAATAAGGCTGAGCTCATTGACAAAGTGGCAGAACGCCTCGAAGTCAGCCGCAAGCAGGCGGCCGAAGCAGTAGACGAGGTGATCGCTTCGATCACTGACGCTGTGGCTCAGGGCGAGCGCGTCGCCATCACCGGTTTCGGAATCTTCGAGAAGGTTGAGCGCAAAGCTCGGACCGGACGCAACCCGTTGACCGGCGCGATCGTCAAGATCAAGGCCACCAACGTTCCGAAGTTCCGCCCCGGTGCGGAATTCAAGTTGGTTGTCAGCTCGGGTCGTGCCAGCGCTGCAAAGCGTGTAGCGGCAGCGAAGAAGGCAGCGACAACGGCG
>DMNR01000264.1:1397-6907 GCA_003452655.1 Actinomycetota bacterium
GCTCCGGCCAAGAAGGCGCCAGCCAAGAAGGCGCCAGCTAAGAAGGCTCCGGCCAAGAAGACTGCAGCAAAGCGCGCTTAATCGCAGGCGGTGCAATTGCCGCGTGCGAACAGATGGCGGGTCACCCACGGCGGGTGGCCCGCCATCTGTGTGCTGGCGCTCAGCTCATGAGACGGGCGGTATTGGGTCCCACCCCCAGGTCGATCGCCTCAGCCAAGTCGTCGGCGGTATCCACATCGGTGCGAAGATCGAGACCAACGTCATCTGAGATTTCCCGGATACCAGCCGCCCGGTGAGCGGTCGCTGATCCGGCCCCGAACTGCGGAGCGGTCCAAGTGCCACGCGGGAGCAGGAGCGCGGTCGTCCCAGTGTCCTGGCGGTCGGCGACGAAGCAAGTTGTGGCGAAGGCGTCGGCAAGGGCAAGCGCGGCATCAAGTGAATCGCTGCTCAGTGCCGCCAAATCCCCAGTAATCGCCGCGACAGAGGTTCCTGGGTTCGTGGCGCGGATTGCGAGGGTTGCTTGAGTGATTGCATGGTTGATCCCTGTGACCGCAGGCGCGCGAGTTGGGTCGTGGTCCTGGACCAGGAACCTGCTCGACTGATTGTGTAATACGGCTGCCACAGCCGTATCAGGGCTAATGACCAGTACCTCCGCGACCCGCGTCGCCCGTGAAGCCGCTTGTACAACATCGAGCAAGAACGCCGTGGCTAGCTCAGTCGCGTCGGGCAAACGAGGTCCGTTCTGTCTGGTTTCCCGTAGCCGACTTTTGGCCTGCTCAGGCGCCTTCATTGGGACGATGACCGTCCAGCTACCGATTCGAGAGGTCACAGCTCGATGGTGTCATGAATACGTCAATGCGGTATTTCAGGGACGCTCGGATCGACACAGTGGGGGCCGTCGCGGCAAGATCGAGTGGCTAGTCGTCGTCTGGGATGGAGATTCGGTTGTGGCGTCACGTCGGCATGGTGCAAAGCACCTCGGGCCGTACTACCGATTCGCCGTGCTCCTGCTCGAACCGTTCTTGACGATCTGGACTCGAACTCAACGACGCAACGTTGAGATCCTCTCGGCTGACTACCCACCGAACGACGGAATCGTGGTCGCGGTCAATCACATGTCGTGGTTCGACCCGATGAACATCAGCCACGTTCTGTGGGACGCTGGCCGCCCGCCCCGATTCATGGCAAAGGACAAGCTGTTTGACATGCCGGGGATAGGTCAAATTCTGGGCGGAGCGGGGCAGATCCCGGTGTATCGGGAGTCAGATGACCCCGCGTCAGCAATCCGGGCTGCGGTCGATGCGATTGAAAACGGCGAGTGCGTTGTCATCTACCCAGAAGGAACGATGACCCGCGACCCGGACCTGTGGCCGATGCATGGGCGAACGGGCGCTGCTCAGCTTGGACTCACAACCGGCGCCCCGGTAATTCCGATCGCTCAGTGGGGGCCGCAGGAAGTGATGCGGCCGTACAAGACGGAGTTCAACTTGCTGCCTCGAAAGACCATGCAGACCTTGGTTGGAGAACCAGTCGACCTTGACGATCTGCGCGGCAAAGAAATGACGAAGGAGGTCCTGGCGGAGGCTACCGAACGAATCATGGTCGCGATCACCGGGCTTCTCGAGGAACTGCGGGGCGAAGAGGCTCCTGTTGGTCGAATTGATTTCCGTGATTGGAAGCAGGCCGAAGCAACAGGTCAACCCGTGAAGCGGACTGTCAAGCCAAGAACAGAAATAGCTGCGCCCGCTGCAAGGTCACGGTCGGGCAAGGCCGGCACGACGAAGAAAGCCAGCACAAAGAAGACCACCACTAAGAAAGCCAGCACGACGAGAACAAATCAGCCGAAGAACGGCAGTCGCAGCGGTTAACGCTCGACTCCATCAATGGCACCAGAGAACGAGAGCCACCAGCATGAGTAACCGATACAAGGGAGACAACAGATGACGCGGGTAGCAGTTATGGGCGGCGGCTCATTCGGTACAGCCATGGGCATGATCGCCACAGATGCAGGCGGAGAAGTTGTGATCTGGGCACGCGAGCCTGAGGTCGCCAAGTCGGTGAATGAGCTGCATATCAATGAGATGTACCACCCAGGTCTTGAACTACCGCCGGAGTTGTGGGTGACCAATGACCCGGCGAAGGCTCTAGAGGGTGCAGAGGTAATCATTCTGGCGATCCCGGCGCAGACGCTGCGAGAGAACCTGACCGAGTGGAAGAGTCTGATCGAGCCCGACGCCATCATCGTCACGTTAATGAAGGGCATTGAGGCGACCACGACCAAGCGCATGACCGAGGTTATCGCCGAGGTAGCCGAAGTTCCGGCATCGCGAGTCGCTGCAATTTCCGGACCGAACCTTGCGCGAGAGATCATTCAGCGCCAGCCAGCCGCGACGACGGTTGCCTGCGTCGATGTCGACAACGCCAAGAAGGTCGCTACTGCAGTTACGAATCCGTACTTCCGGCCGTACTGGACCGAAGACGTGGTTGGTACCGAGGTTGGTGGCGCCGTCAAGAACGTCATCGCGTTGGCAAACGGCATGGCATTTGGGCTGGGTTACGGTGAGAACGCTCAGGCTTCCCTGATCACTCGTGGTCTGGCGGAGATGTCACGGCTTGGTGCCGCACTCGGTGCCAACCCAATGACGTTCCTGGGGCTCGCCGGAATTGGTGACCTGATCGCCACCTGCACGTCGTCGCTTTCGCGCAACCGCACGTTTGGCGAGAACCTTGGACGGGGTCTGACCGTCGAAGAGACCATCGAACAAACCAAGCAGACCTGCGAGGGCGTCAAGAGTTGTCAGGCGATTCTGGAGCTCGGCAAGGCCAACGGTGTCGAGATGCCTATCACGGAGCAGGTCGTGCAGGTTGTGCACAACGGAATGTCGCCGCAGGAGATGCTGGGCAACCTCATGTCGCGCGACCCACGGGCAGAACAAGGCAGTTCTGCCTGAGGTTCCTTCCCATGGGCGCGTAGGGTTACGCGCGTGACTTCTGAGCAAGCGCCAGGTGGTGCCGCAGGCAATTCGATGATCGACGTGTGTGTGATTTTCGGTGGCCAGAGCAGCGAACACAGCATTTCCTGCCTGTCGGCTGCCAGTGTGCTTGCGGCGCTGGATCGTGCGAAATATCGAGTCGCTGCGGTCGGCATCACTCGGGCCGGGGCGTGGTATCGCGTGAGCGACGACCCGGCGGATTGGGCACGAGATCGCGACCGCCTGCCGGAGGTTGTGGCGGTTGGTGAACCGATCTCGCTGACGGACATCGGCGGTGACGTCGTATTTCCTGTCCTGCACGGTCCATTCGGTGAGGACGGGACCATTCAGGGTGCGCTCGAATTGCTCGGTTTGCCCTACGTTGGATCCGGAGTTTTGGCCAGCGCGCTTACGATGGACAAGCAGGCGACGAAGTTGATGCTCGCTGCCAACGGGCTGCCCGTTGGGAAGTGCGTCGCTGTCACGGACGTGGACTGGATGAGTCGCCGAGACCATGTCCTGCAGCAAGTCCAGGAACTCGAGCTGCCGGTCTTCGTTAAGCCGGCCCGTGCCGGGTCGAGCGTTGGCATCACCAAAGTGAAGTCGCTGGATCGCCTTGCAGCCGCGGTTGAGGTAGCTCGTGAACAGGATCGCAAGGTGATCGTTGAGGAGTCCGTCGAGCAGGCACGCGAGATTGAGTGCGGCGTCTTGGCCGAACGCGGGTACGCATCGGCGCGAGCGAGTGTTTGTGCTGAAATCAAGGTGTCACAAGCGCACGAATTCTATGACTTCGCTGCGAAGTACCTCGACGACAGCGCGACCTTGACGGTCCCCGCCGACATTCCTGAGGCGTTGGAGAAGGAACTCGGTGATATCGCGGTCCGTGCGTTCACAGCACTGGGGGCAGATGGCCTGGCTCGGGTCGACTTCTTCGTGGCGCCCACCGGTGAGATTGTGATCAACGAGATCAACACGATGCCCGGTTTCACCTCAATCTCAATGTTCCCGCGTATGTGGCAGGCGAGCGGCCTGTCCTATCCCGAACTTGTGGACCACCTCATCGCAGTTGCACTTGACCGCGGACCTGGAATGCGTTGAGCGACGCCTATTGCGTGACAACGGGCACGGCGGATGTGATCGCCGGGGCGAGGTCGGTCAAAACGCCAGTCTCCGGCGCGTAGGCGCTTGGCACAGCCACTTCGATGAAGGCCTGGCGCCCGACCGTCGTAAACACGTAACCGGCGGAGCGCTGCTCCGGGAGCCAGTCAACGCCATCGACGCGCAGCAAGCTGGCAGTCGGCGTCAGCCCACTTGGTTTGGTGACCCCGCACCGCAACGTGATCGGCGGGTCACCCCAGGCGGCCGTCGTGGGGGTCTGCGGCTCTGTCGTTCGTCGCACGGCGTTCAAAACGGAACTCGGCAGCGCATGGTTCAACTGGTCGCAGGCTTCAACGACTGCGGCGCTGGTCGGCTGTGGCGCCGGCACCGTAACGGGGCCCGCACAGGCGCAGAGCAGGCCTACCGCTAGGGCAGCACTTCCCGCGATCAACCGATACACAAAGATGACCCTAGTCGCAGCAACGAAGGGGTTAGCACCGCAATGTCAGATGTCTCAAGAACAGCCCGTGTCGGGGACGTGGGCGAGCACGTGTTGATCGCTGAAATTGCGCGACGGTTAGGCCAGGGAAACTCGGCGATCGTCGGGATAGGTGACGACGCTGCGGTCGTTCGGCTCTCTGAACCCAGCGTGGCTGTCAGCACGGACGTCCTAGTTCAAGACCGCCACTTCCGCCTCACGTGGTCAAGTGCCACCGACATCGGTCATCGGGTGGCCGGAGCGAACCTTGCGGACGTGGCATCGATGGGCGCCATGCCGACCTGTCTCGTGGTGGGGTTGGTGTTGCCACCCGACACCGAAGTCGGTTGGGTGCTGGACTTCCTCGATGGCTTGGCTGACGAATGCGAGGGAATCGGCGCATCTGTCGTTGGCGGTGACTTGGCATCCGGCGACACGATCATGATTTCGGCGACGGCGCTTGGCGATCTACAAGGCCGTGAGCCCGTGACGCGGGCGGGCGCGCGCCCCGGCGACGTGGTGGCGGTGGCAGGTCGACTTGGATGGGCCGGCGCTGGTCTCAGTCTGCTCTCGAGAGGATTCAAGTCGCCCCGGGTGCTGGTTGATGCCCATCGCGTGCCGCAGCCGCCGTACTTGGCGGCAGTCCTGGCGGCCAGCGCAGGGGCCCACGCCATGCTTGACGTCAGTGATGGGCTGATGTCTGACCTTGGTCATATCGCGAATGCGTCCATGGTGAACATCAACGTCGATTCGCAGCTTGTCGTGATCGATCAGCCGGTTCAAGACGCAGCGTCAGCGTTCAACGCGGACCCGCTCACCTGGGTATTGGCTGGCGGAGACGATCACGCAATTGCGGCGGTATTCGCCGAAGACACCGTGTTGCCGCCGGACTTCATCGTTATCGGGTCAGTCAGCGAGACTGACGCGCAAGGGCCCGTCGTGACCGTCGATGGCCAGGTCAG
>DMNR01000439.1:0-5407 GCA_003452655.1 Actinomycetota bacterium
GAGTGAAGCCGGGGAAATGCCCGGGCCGGAACTGTTGCGGGCGATGTTCGAGTTCAACCAGGAACTTGTCGCAGCGGGCGTGATGATCGATGGCAACGGCCTGCAACCCAGCGCGGCGGGATACAAGATTCTCACCGTTGAGGGGGAGACCCGCATCGTTGACGGACCATTTACCGAAACCAAGGAGCTGATCTCCGGCTACTGGGTGCTGCAGGCCAACTCCATGGAGGAGGCCGTCGCATGGGCAAAGCGTGCGCCGATGGACGCCGACGGGCGAGATGCCGCGCTGGAGATCCGTCAGATCTTCGAACTTGAGGACTTCCCTGAGAACCCCGACGAGGCCGGTTGGCGCGAAGCTGAAGAGAAGCTGCGCGAGGAGTGGAACGCCGGTAGCCCTGGAGAGGCGCAGGGTTCGTTGCAGCCGACCCCAGGAAAGCTCGTCTACATGGGCATGGTTCATTCGACGACCGCAAGTGAAGCGGGTGTATTGCCGGATGAGGCTGAGCTCACGACCATGGGCGCGTTGATGGAGGAGTCGGCCGCAGCCGGAATCCTGCTCGGCGGCGAGGGGCTACGCCCGTCATCCGAGGGTGTTCAGATCAAGTTCCACAACGGCGAACGGACGATCATCGATGGTCCGTTTACTGAGACCAAGGAGCTCGTCGGCGGCTACGCGATCATGCAGTTTGACTCGGAGGAACAAGCACGCGAATGGACGCTGCGGTTTGCCAAGACGAGCGGCCAGGAATGTGTGCAGGTACGCAAGGTCTTCCGGGCGGAGGATTACCCGCAGGAGTTGCGCGAGGAGGCTGCTGACGTCTTCGAAGGTGAGGAGCTCATGCGCCAACAGGTTGCCGAGCGGGCCAAGTAGCCCATGAGTGATCAGCTTGGGGTGCGCGTCAATCGCGAGATTGAGGCCGTGTGGCGGATTGAAGCCCCCAAGCTGATCGCTGCGCTTACGCACCTCACGCATGACCTCGGGACTGCGGAAGAGTTAGCGCAGGAATCCCTCGTTGCGGCCCTTGAGCAGTGGCCTCGCGACGGAATCCCTCGCAAGCCCGGGGCGTGGTTGCTCACCACAGCGCGCAGGCGTGGGATCGACCAAATCCGCAGGCGCGAGAACCTTGCATCGAAGTATCAGTTGATCGGTGAGGTGCTCCGAGACCGAGCACACGAACAGGATCTGCTCGACGCAGTCGACCGAATTGAGGACGACGTCCTGCGACTTGTCTTCGTCACCTGCCACCCGGTGCTGCCCGTCGAGTCGCGAGTTGCGTTGGCACTGCGGGTGCTGGGTGGCTTGAGCGTCGCGGATATCGCGTCCGCCTTCCTCGTCACCGAGTCGGCGATGGCTGCCCGCATAACGCGGGCTAAGAAGGCGCTTCGGCGGGCGAATGTTCCGTTCGAGGTTCCCCAAGGTGGGGATCGTGCGAGGCGAGTTCCCGACGTCCTAGAGGTCATCTACCTCATCTTCAACGAGGGCTATTCGGCGACATCAGGTGATGACGCGATGAGGCCACTGCTGTGTGACGAGGCAATCCGACTCGGCCGAGTCATTGCCGAGCTCATGCCGGGCGAGAGCGAAGTGCACGGATTGCTCGCGCTCATGCAACTGCAGGCCTCACGCGCGAGCGCGCGGTCAGACCGTGACGGGCGCCCAATCCTGTTGCTCGACCAGGACCGGCGACGGTGGGATCGCACGCTCATCACGCTCGGCATGCGTTCACTTGCTCGCGCTTACGAATCGTCGGACACGATCGGCGCTTACACGTTGGAGGCCTCGATCGCATCGTGTCACGCGCGGGCTCGCAGGCCAGAGGACACCGATTGGGAGCAGATCGTTGGGTACTACGACCTGCTTCGGGTCGCGAAGCCTTCACCGGTCGTGGAACTCAATCGTGCGGTGGCGGTTGGCAAAGCGCAAGGTCCAAGTGCGGGCCTGATTGAGGTTGAGAAGCTACTTGGCAACGAAGATCTGCTGAACTACCACCTTCTGTCCAGTGCTCGGGGTCACTTTCTCGCCGAGCTCGGACGCAACGTCGAGGCCTCGGCACAGTTCGAAAAGGCGGCGGGTCTGACCGCGAACGAGTCCGACCGGCGCTTCCTTCGGCAACGTGCGCAGGAACTCGCAGACTGACCTGGTGTTGGAGTCCGCTGAAGCGCACGGCTATCGTGAAAGCACTGTGCCGCAAGCGGTCGGGCGCTTCTTGGTCTTTCGAGGCCAGCGCATGGCATGTTCGCGGCTGTCGGCGTCTACCTACATTTAGGAGGCCACCATGGCCGGATCAGTCATCGTTGCCGGAGCGCGTACCCCGATGGGTCGTTTGCTCGGTTCACTTAAGGGCTTCTCAGCCGCGGACCTTGGCGGAATCGCTATCAAGGAAGCGCTCGCCCGTTCCGGAGTGTCTGGCGAGCAGGTGGACTACGTGATCATGGGTCACGTTCTGCAGGCAGCGACCGGGCAGATCACGAGTCGCCAGGCAGCCGTCAAGGGTGGAATCCCGATGAGCGTCCCGGCGCTGACCATCAACAAGGTCTGCTTGTCCGGAATGGACGCCATCGCGCTGGCAGACCAGCTGATCCGCGCAGGCGAACACGAGATCATCGTTGCCGGTGGCATGGAGTCGATGACGAACGCGCCGCATGCACTCGTGGGTTCCCGCGAAGGCGTGAAGTACGGCGACTGGAAGATGGTCGACACGATGGCGCTCGATGGCCTCACTTGTGCCTTTGACGAATGCGCGATGGGTGAATCGACTGAGCGCTACAACTCCCTCTACAACCTGACTCGCGACGAGCAAGATGCGTTTGCCGCACGCTCCCACCAGCGTGCCGCGGTGGCAGCGGACAACGGCGTCTTCGCTGAAGAAATCGTCGCCGTTGAAATTCCGCAGCGCAAGGGCGATCCAGTCGTGTTCGATCATGACGAAGGAATTCGCGCCGAAACCACAGTTGAGAGCCTTGGCAAGTTGCGCCCCGCCTTCGACAAGGAGGGAACGATCACCGCTGGTACCGCATCGCAGATCTCCGACGGTGCTTGCGCGATGGTCATCATGAGCAAGGAGAAGGCTGCCGAGCTTGGCCTCACCCCGCTCGCAGAAATCGTCGCTCACGGCAATGTTGCCGGTCCCGACAACCCCTCCCTGCATGCTCAGCCTGCTCAGGCCATTGAGCAGGCACTGAAGAAGGCCGAGTTAAGTGCCTCTGACATCGACGTTGCCGAGCTGAACGAGGCGTTTGCTGCTGTCGGACTCGTGTCCGCGAAGCAGCTTGGCCTGTCGGATGACAAGGTCAACGTCAACGGCGGAGCAATCGCGCTCGGACACCCACTCGGGATGTCCGGCGCTCGCATCACTTTGAGCCTCGCGCTCGAACTGAAGCGGCGCGGTGGGGGAATCGGCGCAGCCGCACTGTGTGGTGGCGGCGGCCAGGGTTCCGCTTTGATCTTGCGCGTTCCTGCCTAAGCGGCAAGGACTCCACGCTCAGATGGCCAGAACCTCCGATGTTGCGACGTTGGTGTCCCAGGCTCGCGAAGGTCAACCACGGGCAGTTGCCCGGCTGATTTCGCTGGTCGAAGATGCCTCGCCGCAACTTCGAGAGGTGATGGCCGCGCTCCAGCCGTTCACTGGTCACGCTCACGTGGTGGGTATTACCGGTGCCCCTGGCGTCGGCAAGTCGACTTCAACCTCTGCCTTGGTTGCGGCACTGCGGGCGCAAGGAAAGCGTGTCGGGGTGCTCGCGATTGACCCGTCTTCACCGTTTAGCGGAGGAGCGTTACTCGGTGACCGGATTCGAATGCAGGAGCACGCGACTGATCCAGGCGTCTACATCCGGTCGATGGCGTCCCGGGGACACCTTGGCGGCCTTTCGTGGTCAACGCCGCAGGCATTGCGAGTGCTCGACGCGGCCGGGTGCGACGTCATCATTCTTGAGACCGTAGGTGTCGGCCAGTCGGAGATTGAAGTTGTTGGTGTCGCTGACACCGTCCTGGTCCTACTGGCACCAGGAATGGGCGATGGCATTCAGGCTGCAAAGGCAGGGATCCTGGAGATCGGCGACATCTTCGTGGTGAACAAGGCTGATCGAGATGGCGCGAGTGCCACGAGTCGGGAATTGCGGCACATGATCAGTCTGGCGGACCGGCCAGAAGGTGCCTGGCGACCACCTGTGCTCAAGACGATCGCCTCCCAGGGTGAGGGGATCGGAAAGGTTGTCGAAGAGATCGACAACCACTTTGTGTGGGCCGTCGAATCTGGCGAATTGACCAAGCGGCGCGAGCGACGGGCGGCCGACGAGATCGAGGCAATCGCTCTGGCAGCCTTGCGATCCAGGATGGCTGGTCTCGGGTCAAGCGAGGCCCTTAACGACCTGGCGCAACAGGTCGTGACTGGCCGGATTGATCCCTACACGGCGGCCGAGCGCATCATCGAAGGCCTGTGAATCGGCCGACTACGCGCCGCGGCGGTCTTATATTCGACGCTAGCAGGGGTAGCTGATGCTGAGAACGAACTCGATGTTCCCGCCCGCATCGACGTTGTAATAGATCAGAGACCCTGGCTTTGCCGCCACTTCATCAGCCTTGATGGTCGTTGTTCCTTGCTCGGTACCGATTGTGATCGTTTGAGAATAGTCGGCAGGATTCTCCTTGGCATTCATCCACAGCATCATCCGCTTGGAGTCCACCGCCTGGACCTTGGCGCTGCGATCGGCCCCGTTGAATTCACCGTGCCCGACGCGAAACCCGCGGTCCGTGGTGTGGTCGACAAGATTCCCTCCCGAGAACTCGGCGTCTTCATATGTCGGTAGATAGGCGATCGAAACCTGCGGAACGTCTTCACCTTCCGCATCGACGTTCAAGAAGACAATCTTGCCGGGGCCGCCCGGGGACCAGGTTTGATCGATGACACCGCTCCTGATCGTTGGCCCATCGCCGATCTGGAAAGACCAGGGGTAGTCCTCGCCACCGCTGGGATCGTCCCAACCCTTCGCGGAAACAGTCTTGCCTGTCGGATCGGTCATGGTCGCGGAGAACTTGATGTCCTTGGTGTCGTCATAGGACCCTGTCAGGATCCGGTACTTCGTGCCGGAGCTGTGGTCGGTGATGAAGCCACCGACGATCTCGGGGACCGACTCTCCCACTGAGTGCTTCTGCGCGAGGGTGGTTCGTGAGTGTTGTGAATCGATGTGTGGGGCAGCTGCGGGACGCGCTGCTGAGGATGACGCGCTGTGGCTAGCCACCATTGGGGACGCTGCGGTTGCGGGGCCTAGGGCTGCTACCCCGAGTCCAGACGCCAGTGCACAAGCGGCAAGTGCTGATACGACCTTCTTCTTCATGATGCTGCTTCCTTCGTTGGCGGCAAGCTTCTTCCGTCTTGGCTCTGATGGTGGGAACTTCCCCAGTTCAACC
>DMNR01000439.1:5558-5854 GCA_003452655.1 Actinomycetota bacterium
CATGGATTCGCAGGACATCGACGCCGGTCGCAAACGTTGGCAATTCCGCTACGAGGAGGCTGTCGCAGCAGGTCGAGTGCGAGATGCCGACTTCACCACCCTGTCCGGTGTCGAGGTCGATCCGGTGTACGGACCACCACCAGGGGAGAACGTTCCCGACTTCGAGCGGATCGGATGGCCGGGGGAGTATCCGTTCACTCGCGGACTGCACGCCACCGGTTACCGCGGCAAGCCTTGGACGATTCGTCAGTTCGCCGGATTCGGAAATGCTCAGCAGACCAACGAGCGCTACAAGA
>DMNR01000192.1:0-8107 GCA_003452655.1 Actinomycetota bacterium
CGAGATGATGTCGCGGACGATCCCGCCAACACCAGTGGCGGCACCCTGGTACGGCTCGACATAGGACGGGTGATTGTGGCTCTCGACCTTGAACGTCACCGCCCAGCCGTCGCCGATGTCGACGACCCCAGCATTCTCCCCAATGCCGACCAGCATCGCATCGGTCTTCGGCGTCTTCTCACCGAACTGACGCAGGTGGACTTTGCTCGACTTGTACGAGCAATGCTCACTCCACATGACGGAGTACATCGCGAGCTCGGCGCTGGTTGGGCGTCGATCGAGGATCCGCCGAATCTCCTGGTACTCATCGTCCTTGAGGCCAAGTTCGGCGTAAGGCTGCGGTTGATCAGGCGTGCCAAGGGCATGCTCGACGGTATCCATCAGGCAAGCACCCCGCCGCCCGCGAGTGCCGCGATCGCCGAGGCAATTAGCTTCAGGCCGTCAGTACTCGGGCCCGTCAACTCCTCGACCGCGTGTTCGGGGTGTGGCATGAGACCAACCACGTTGCCGGATGCATTACAGATCCCCGCGATGTCGCGCCGCGATCCGTTCGGGTTGACGTCGACATAGCGGAAGACGACGCGGCCTTCATTCTCGAGTTGATCAAGTGTCGCCTCGTCCGCAACGTAGTTGCCCTCACCATTCTTGAGCGGGACGGTGATCAACTGGTCCGACTCGAATGCGTTCGTCCATGCTGTGCGGTTGTTCTCGATCCGTAGCGTCTGATCCCGGCACACAAAGTGCAGCGACTCGTTGCGGGTCAGGGCACCAGGCAGCAAATGTGCTTCGCACAGGATCTGGAACCCGTTGCAGATCCCCAGCACAGGAACGCCGTGGCCCGCGGCAGTGATCACCTCGGTCATAATCGGCGAGCGTGCGGAAATCGCGCCGCAGCGCAGATAGTCACCGTACGAAAAACCGCCTGGCAGGATTACTGCATCGACCGCCTGCAGATCGTGGTCTCCATGCCAGAGCGCAACGGGCTCGGCGCCGGCGAGCTGGACTGCTCGAGCCGCGTCCTGGTCATCGAGTGTTCCGGGAAACGTCACAACTCCGATGCGTGCGCTCACTGCTGTCCTTCGTTCGCATGCGCCACGGCATCGGAACTCGCGCCAACGAAGGTCCCTTGATGCTCGCCAGCAGGTGTCGCTCCGCCCGTTACATCGACGGACATTTCGTAGTTTTCGATCACCGGGTTGCACAAGAGGTTCGCCGCAATCTCGTGCAGCTGCGCGAGGACGTCGTCATCGATTTCTCCGTCGATGTCGATCACGAACTGTTTGCCTTGGCGGACATCCACCACGCCGGTCAGTCCGATTCGACCCAAGGCTCCTTGGACTGCGCGGCCTTGTGGATCAAGAATCTCTGGTTTGAGCATGACGTCAACGACAACGCGGGCCACGGAAACTCCGATGTCTCGGTATTGGGCGGTCGGCCTATCGTATCCCGCCCTGCCTTGCAGACCCCCGCCGTGTTGCCCTTTGTCCCGGCGATTCGGGCCCAAAAAGGGCAACACGGCGGGGATCTGCGCAAGGCAGGGCGGTAGCGCAAGGCAGGGCGCTACCGATCAGGTCAGCGGTTGCGACCAGCGCGGCAGAAGTAAGACCGCGCCAATGAAGAAGAACACCCCACCGGCGAAGGTCGCCCAGTTCGCAACTGCCGAATTCAACAGTTGCCCATCAACGGTGTAGAAGCCCGCGAGCGCCGCGACGCCGAATGCAATCGACCCGTAGAGGTTTGCCTGGCAAATCCAGATCGATCTGCGTTGGACATGGCTATGACGTCGCTGCCTCGCCATCGGGCTCCAGGCGATGATCGACGAGATCAGGAACAAGCTCGATCCGATCATGTCCGGTCGCCAGATTGCATGGTTCGCCTGATGCTGGCTGACGAACGGCTCAACGAACGCTCGAATTGTCATCGCATTGAAGTACAGCGTTCCCAAGAACTGCACGACCGAAGAGAGCCAATCCGGATTTCGGATGGCCTTCTTTACCTGCCACGCACCGTCCGCCGCGGCCTGATGCTTGTGTGCCAGCCATCCTTGGATCGCTGCCGCTGCGGTGAAGAACAGCGCGCCGATCATGAACTGCAAGTTGGATGACTGCGCCGCATCAGGCGCGAACTGTGCAGTGAGCGCACCCGTTGCGAAGAGCACCGAACCAATCGCGAATCCGAATGCCTCGAGGCGAACCAGTAGCAGGCGAGGCTTGCCCGGGGCATGGGCCATAGCTACGACCAGGTTCGGCCGGTGAGGCGCTCGTACGCCTCGATGTACTTCGCTCGCGTCCGCTCCACGATTTCCTCGGGAAGCTCCGGTGGCTGTTCACCGCTGGACTTGTCCCAACCACTTGCCGGGCTCGTGAGCCAGTCGCGCACGAACTGCTTGTCGAACGAAGGCTGTGGCTTCCCCGGTTCGTAGGACTCGACCGGCCACCAGCGAGAAGAGTCGGGCGTCAGCACCTCGTCAGCCAGAACCAGTTGATCAAACTCGTCGACCGCGCGACCGAACTCGAACTTCGTATCCGCAAGGATCAACCCGCGGCTGCGTGCCAGACCTTCGGCGCGTGTGTAGACGGCAAGGGTCAGGCGGCGCAACTCGCCCGCGGTCGCGGCACCGACGGTGGCTTCCACCGTTGCGAAATCGATGTTCTCGTCGTGATCGCCGATCGCGGCCTTCGTCGCTGGCGTGAAGATCGGATCGGGCAAGCGCGCGCCGTCAACCAACCCGGCAGGCAACTGCACTCCGCAGACCGCACCCGTGCGTGTGTAATCGGCCAGACCCGAACCCGTGAGGTACCCGCGGGCAACACATTCGACAGGCAGCATGTCGAGGCGGCGACACACCATCGCACGTCCGAGCACAGCACGGGGGACCTCAAGCGACACCACGTGGTTTGGCACAAGATCAGCCAAACGATCGAACCACCACAGCGAGACTGCAGTAAGGATCTTGCCCTTGTCCGGAATGCGCGTGGGCAGGATGTAGTCGTAAGCGGAGATGCGGTCCGTTGCAACGAACAGCAGCTCACCGCCGGGGGTCGACCAAAGGTCACGAACCTTGCCCGAGTAGACCAACTCGTAGCCGTCAGGCAGCACATAGTCCGGCGCAGGGATTTCCACGTGGATCGTCACCGTTCCTAGAGGATTGCGCCGGGGGTGTACGCGGCGGCCTGCGGGTACTTGGCAGTCAGCTCCGACACTCGCTCCGAGACGCCAGCGACCTGTGCGCGGGCAGCGCCAGTGAACTCCATCGGACTCTTGACCAACGCCGCGATCTCCTCACGCGAAAGCCCTAAACGGGGATCGGCAGCCAGGCGATCGAAGAGGTCGTTGACTGGCAGGCCTCTGCGCAGATCTAGCGCAACTGCAACGGCGTGCTCCTTGATTGCCTCATGCGCGGTTTCGCGACCAACTCCGTTGCGCACCGCAGCCATCAAGACCTTCGTGGTGGCGAGGAACGGCAGGTAGCGATCGAGTTCGCGGTCGATCACGGCCGGGAAGGCGCCGAACTCGTCGAGCACCGTTAGGAACGTTTCGAAAAGCCCGTCGGAGGCGAAGAAGGCATCCGGCAAGGCGATTCGGCGAACGACGGAGCACGACACGTCGCCCTCGTTCCACTGATCACCAGCGAGCTCCGCGGTCATAGACGAGTAGCCGCGCAAGATCACCATGAAGCCGTTGACGCGCTCACATGAGCGGGTATTCATCTTGTGAGGCATCGCACTGGAGCCGACCTGGCCCTCCGCGAATCCTTCGGTGACCAACTCGTGCCCGGCCATCAAGCGGATCGTCTTGGCGCAGCTAGACGGCGCTGCCGCCAGCTGGACAAGCGCGCCAAGGACCTCATGATCGAGAGACCGTGGGTACACCTGGCCGACTGACAACAACACCCGGTCGAACCCAAGATGTTCGGCAACCTTCGCTTCGAGCTCGCCGAGGCGCGCCGCGTCCCCGCCGACCAAGTCGAGCATGTCTTGAGAGGTCCCAACCGGGCCCTTGATCCCGCGCAACGGATAGCGCTCAAGCAGCGATTCGAGGCGGTCGAATGCCGTGAGCAGCTCGTCGGTGAACGTCGCGAAGCGCTTGCCGAGCGTTGTCATTTGAGCGGCCACGTTGTGAGAGCGACCGGTCAGCGCAACCTCGTCGTTCTGAACCGCGAGCTCTGCGAGCCGAGCAAGCGTCGCAACTGCCTTGTCGCGAATCAGCAGCAGCGACTGCCTGATCTGCAACTGCTCGACGTTCTCCGTGAGGTCACGCGACGTCATTCCCTTGTGGATGTGCTCGTGTCCCGCGAGGGCGTTAAATTCTTCAATCCGCGCCTTGACGTCGTGGCGTGTNNAACAACGATGGATCCCTCAATCGCCTTCGCGGCGATATCGGTGCGGTGATGGCTGCCGCGCAGGAAGATCTGATTGACAGCGTCGTAGGCGTTGTCGCGAGCTTCCTCGAGCGTCGGACCCTGAGCGACCACGGATAAAACGCGCCCGCCGGCTGATACCGGCGAACCGTCTGGCCCCGACTTGGTCCCGGCGTGCAAGACGTGTACTCCGGGGACGTCTTCGGCTCCTTCTATTCCGGTAATCGGATCGCCGGTCACCGGGGTTCCTGGGTAGTTCTCGGCCGCAATCACGACCGTCACAACCGCGCCTTCGTACCACTCAAGCGCAGGCAGGTCGGCGAGTGTGCCAGTGGAAGCGGCGAGTAGCACTCCCGCCAACGGGGTCTTCAACGAAGCCAACACGACCTGCGTCTCGGGGTCACCAAAGCGTGCGTTGAACTCAATCACGCGCGTGCCGCGGGAGGTCAGCGCCAGGCCGACGTAGAGCAAACCGGCGAACGGTGTCCCGCGCCGGGCCATCTCATCCACGGTTGGTTGAGCAACTGTCCGCACGACTTCTTCAACGAGGTCCGCAGGAGCCCAGTCCAGCGGCGTATACGCGCCCATTCCACCGGTATTTGGTCCGGCGTCATCGTCGCCAACACGTTTGAAGTCCTGCGCGGGTTGCAGCGGAACGACCGTCACGCCGTCGGTAATGCAGAACAGGCTGACCTCGGGGCCATCGAGGAACTCCTCGATAACGACGCGACCGTTGGGCTTGTCGAGGCAAACCCTCGCGTGTTCGAGTGCTTCGTCGAAGTCGTCGGTCACGACAACGCCTTTGCCCGCGGCAAGTCCGTCGTCCTTCACTACATGCGGCGCCCCGAATTCGGTGAGCATCATCGAGACAGTGTCGATATCGGTGGCCACGCCCGCGCGAGCGGTCGGAACCTGCGCGAAGTGCATGACCTGCTTGGCGAAGGCTTTGCTCGCCTCCAGTTCAGCAGCTGCGGCCGACGGACCGAAGCACGCGATTCCGGCCGCTCGGACTGCGTCAGCAACTCCAGCCACCAGCGGCGCCTCCGGACCTACCACGACCAGATCCGCTCCGAGCGCGGTCGCAAGCTCGGTCACCGCCGCCGGATCATTGATGTTGATATCGCGCAATTCGGCCTGGCTCGCCATTCCGGCATTGCCCGGCGCCGCGAAGAGCGCATCCACCTGTGGGTCATTCGCGAGTGCGGCGACGAGGGCATGTTCACGCGCGCCTGAGCCGATAACCAGAACCTTCACTTGCCTAAGGCTACGCGGCGGGCGAAATGCCGCGAATCAAGCCACCACGCCAAGGACGCGATCAAGCAGGTCGACGCCCTCGCGCGCCTGTTGTGCCGTCAGCACCAGCGGCGGGGTGACGTGAATCCGGTTGCCCACCATGAACAGCAGAAGCCCGTGTTCACGCGCTGCGGCACCAATTGCCGCCATCTGCGGCGAGGTGCCGCCATAGGGGGCCAACGGCTCGCGGGTGTTGCGATCGCTCACCAGGTCAATGCCCCAGAACATCCCGAGACCGCGTACGTCTCCAACGATCGAGTGGCGGCTAGAGAGGTCCTTAAGAGCGGGGCCGAGGACGCGGTTGCCGACCTCGTCGACGTTGTCCAGGATCCGTTCCTCGTGCAGCGCGGCGATATTGGCCACCGCACTGGCACACGCGAGCGGGTGTCCGGAGTAGGTCAGGCCACCGGGGAACATGCGTTCACCGAACGATTCCGCGATCTGGTTCGACAAGATCACTCCGCCGAGGGGTACGTAACCGGAATTGACTCCCTTGGCGAAGGTGATGAGGTCCGGAGTCTGCGAATCATCCAAGTACTGCTGAAATCCGAACCAGGATCCGGTCCGGCCGAATCCGACCATGACCTCGTCAGCGATGTAGACGATTCCGTACTTGTTGCACAGTTCGCGAACGCCCGCTAGATAGCCAGCGGGCGGCGGGATGATTCCGGCCGAACCGATCACCGATTCCAACAGGATCGCGGCAACCGTGTTCGGGCCCTCAAAGTTGATCAGCTGCTCAAGGTGAGCAAGCGCCCGTTCGCACTCCTCGGCCTCGGTCGTCGACCAGAACGGTGAGCGATACAGGAACGGTCCGAAAAAGTGGGCATGTCCCGTCGCGTACTCATTCGGCCACCGGCGTTGATCGCCTGTCGCCATGATCGCCGCGTTGGTATTGCCGTGATAGGAGCGGTACGCGCTGAGCACCTTGTCGCGACCGGTGAACAGCCGCGCCATCCGCATCGCATTTTCATTCGCGTCGGCACCGCCATTGGTGAAGAAGACCTTCTGGTGGGTGTCGGGCAGCAATTCGGTGATGGCCAACGCCGCCTCGCCACGCGAGGCAACCGCAACGGAAGGCCCGATCGTGCACAGCTTGTTGGACTGCTCGGCGATCGCAGCGACGACCTTCGGATGCTGGTACCCGAGGTTTGTGAACATCAACTGGCTGCAGAAGTCCAGGTATTGCTTGCCGTCGAAGTCCCACAGGTAGACGCCATCCGCGCGCTCGATCGTGATCGGATCTAACGATCCTTGCGCTGACCAAGAGTGGAATACGTGTTCTCGGTCGAGGTCGTAGACACGGCGGCCAGCAGGATTGTTAGGCACGGGACTCATGCTTGGCATCGTCCCAGCTATCCGGTTCGGTGGCGACCAGTTGTCGCCCGTGCGCCCAGCATTGGGGGCGATTGTCGTCGCTATTGGACTGAAACCCTGCACAATGNNCTAGCCGACGAGGTCGTGGATCTTGATCGTCGCATCGCGGTCTTGCCCGACGCCGATCGCGGAGATCCGGCACTGCGACTGGTCCTCGATGAACTGGACATAAGCGCGCGCATTCTCGGGAAGGTCGTCGAGAGTGCGCGCTTCGCTGATGTCATCCGACCAGCCCGGGAGGTATTCGTAGATCGGCTTCGCGTGGTGGAAGTCGGTCTGCGTCATCGGGATTTCATCGACCTTTTGGCCATCAACGTCGTACGCGACGCACACCGGGATTCGATCCCAGCCGGTCAACACGTCGAGCTTCGTCAGGAAGATGTCCGTGAGTCCGTTAACGCGAGTTGCGTAGCGCGCGATCGGCGCGTCGAACCATCCGCAGCGGCGGTCCCGTCCGGTGGTCACGCCGACCTCGCCGCCAACCTGCCGAAGTCGCTCACCGTCAGCGTCGTGCAGTTCAGTGGGGAATGGTCCGGAGCCGACCCGAGTCGTGTACGCCTTGAGAATTCCCATCGAACGATCGATCCGGGTCGGCCCGATTCCAGAGCCGGCGCACGCGCCACCGGCAGTCGGGTTCGACGAGGTAACGAACGGATACGTCCCATGATCAACATCGAGCAAGGTACCTTGCGAGCCCTCAAGCAGAACGAGTTTGCCCTCATCAAGTGCCTTGTTCAGCAGGAGTCCGGTGTCGGCGAGGTAGCCGCGTAGTGGCTCGGCGAAGGCAAGGAGTTCATCGGTGACCTTGTCCGGGTCAAACGGCATGCGGTTGAAGACCTTGACGAAGATCTGATTGCGATTCTGCAGCGAGTGCTCGACCTTCTCGTGCAGCAGTTTCTCATCAAACAAGTCCTGCACCCGAATGCCTGTACGGGCCACCTTGTCCATGTAGGTAGGACCGATGCCGCGGCCAGTAGTTCCGATCTTCTGGTTGCCCAGGAAGCGTTCAGTTACCTTGTCGAATTCGACCTGGAACGGCGTGATGATGTGGGCGTTAGCACTGACTTTGAGGTTGGT
>DMNR01000192.1:8201-11975 GCA_003452655.1 Actinomycetota bacterium
ATGACGACGGTGTGTCCGGCGTTGTTGCCGCCTTGATAACGAACGACGTAATCGACTCGGCTTCCGAGGAGGTCTGTGGCTTTACCCTTGCCCTCGTCGCCCCATTGGGCGCCGACAAGCACAACTGCGGGCATGTTTCGTGGCTCCTTGGCCTGCGCTCTTAGTCGCGGCGCTGACGCGATTCGGTGGTCGAGGTGACCGTGTGGCAAACACCGAGGAGTCTAACCCGTCAGGCCGACAACGTGCGATCGAAGCGGAAATGCCCCTATCGCCGGCCGGCGAGGCGAATCCTGGCAGCTAACTCAAGGCCTCTGCTGCGGCCGGTGAACTGTCGACCAAGAACTGTTGGCAGCGCTGTGCCTCTTCGGCCTCGTTGATCGCCGCAGCAGCTCGGGTAAGAGCATTTAGGCAGCGCAAAAAGCCTTGGTTCGGTTCGTGTTCCCACGGAACTGGCCCGTGACCCTTCCAGCCATTGCGTCGCAAGGAGTCCAGGCCTCGGTGGTACCCCGTGCGTGCGAACGCATACGACTCGATCGTGCGCCCCTGCGCCCACGCTTCGTCAGCGAGAACCGCCCACGCGAGACTCGAGGTCGGATGATCAGCAGCAACCTGGGCAGGGTCAACTCCTGCAGCTAGCTCCGCGGCAGGAGCGGGGTCCTCCGGCAACAGGGTGGGTGGCGGGCCGCCGAGCAAGTCCTGATGAAGAGTCATGGGGACACCCTAGGCGTCGGCGACTCCTGGACTGATCAGCCCAGGTAGCGAATGGTGGTAAAGCGGTAGGTGAGGTCCGCGCTANNTGCGTTCCCCCAACCAGAATGCGTCCCGCAGTGTCGAGGTGAACGCTGCTGGCGACGTCCTCGCCATCGGTTAGTTGGTAGGTGCCCACTCCATCCTTGGCAAAGCCACGATCGGGCGAGCCGTCGGACAAGCGGCGCGTGACCTCGAAAGCCGCACGGCCGTCCTGATTGCTTTGGACGTAGCCAGCCGTCAAAAGTCGATCTTTAGCATCGATGGCGAGATCCATCGCGAAGTTAGAGAAACCATCTGCATTCTCGGCGATGCCGTCGGTCCCGAAGGAAGTGTCCACGTCACCCGCTTTGGTGAGTCGAGCGACGGCCGCGGCGCTCGTGTCGTCCTCTGGATCCTGTGTGCGGCGCAATCCGCCGGCCAATCCGATTCGGCCGTGGGAATCGACGGCCATCGCGCGCACTCCGAATGTCACGCCGTTGGGAAGCAGCGCTAGGCCCGATGCACCGTAGGCCTTATCTACGGCACCGGTTCGAGTGAGCTTCATGACGCCTGATTGAGTCCAGCCCGTGTCGCCGCGCATGACTGAAACTGCTACGGCAAGTTTGCCCTGCTCTACGTAGACCGCGTCGGCGGCCATCACGTCCGAACCCTCCGGAAGTTGGGGCTTGGCGACAGCAATCCCGTGATTTCCATAGCTCTGATCAAGCTTGCCATCCTTTGTCACGCGTGCGGTGATGACCTGATTCTTTGGTGTCTCAGGCGTCCCCCGCATGTTCGTGGCAACAACGAGGTACCCGCCATCTGGAGTCTGCACAGTTCCGGCGATGCTCGCCGACTTCTTACCCAGCGAGATCGAAGTCATTCCACCAAAGCCGAAGGATTCGTCGAGCGTTCCGTCGGCGTTGTAACGAACCAAAGCAGGCGAGAATTGAGGACCGAACCACTTCTCGCCGGTAGCGAGGGTCTTGCCATCGGCTTGAACGATTGACTTCCCGCCGGTACTCATGTCCGTGCCGGTAAACGCCGTCTTGACGATTCCACCGGTTCCGAAGGACGGGTCCAGCTGACCTGCCTGGCCAGCAGCCTGAGCGGGGCTCACCGCCAAACCGGCGAGAACGGTTGCCGAAGCCGCGACCACGGTGGCGGCTGAGAGTCTCTTCTTCACACTTGCTCCCTGGGTTGGTAGCTCTGACATACCCAGACGAGTCGAAGCTAGTCCTCTACAACTTGGTGAACCGGTACACCGCGGAAACTGTTCCGGCTAAAAATCCGCCTACGACTGCTAGGAGGCAGGCACCCCGCCGACGGGCCGATCGCCGTCCGTCTTCGTCAGCACGAATTGATTGATGGCAGCAGCCAAACCGATCGCGACCACGGCACCAACAACCGTGAAGATCATCCGTTGAAGCGCGAGCTCGGGCGTATCTCCGCTGGTGGAGTCGAAGAAGATGACGGCGGGGGTCATAAAGCTCGCGTAGATCCAGTAGGGCTTCTTGAGCAACTTCAAGGTCATCGCGAACGTCAGTGCCAGGATGCCCAGCGTTGTGTAGAACGCGTGTGGCAGCGCCAGCAGTGAAATGAGCGACGCTGAGATGACGCCGACCAGCGTTCCAAAGACACGCGACTTCGTCTTGGGCCAGTTCAGATCCGGAGCTGGTTTCGTCAGGACAAACAACGTCAATAGCAGCCACACCCACTGCGTCGAGGCGAGCCTCGAGACTGCCACAAACGTGATGACACCCGCCACGGCGCCAACCAGCGAACCTGCGAGGACTGCATCGCGCATCCGAGCCCGTGCCGCCACGGTCGGTGCCTTGTGGCGCGTGACGAACCAGCCGAGCAGACAACCCCAGAGTCCCGCGACGAGCAGCACACCAGCGACGGCAAGGAAGTAGCTCGCCCCGCGTTCACCTCCACCGATCGGACTCGGTGGGTGGTGGATGAGGTACGGAACAAACATGGCCGCAATCAGCATCGTTCCTGCGAGGCCATAGGCGGCACACAACGCGATCCCGAACCCCGCGGCCGCCACCAAAATCCCCGCGAGGACGGGGCTACCGCTCACCGCGACGGCCGCTGTTCCAAGGACGACGAAGAGCAGACTGAAGCCAACACCCACCTTCGGACTTCCAGTGGCGGCGCCGGTCAGACCGACGAATACGGCGAAGATCGCAAAGGTGATGACACCGGACCACCAAAGATCAGACGCCGCCGCGAACGGAACGATGACAAGCGCAAGGCCGATGAAAACCTCAACGAAGGTCTTGACGTAGACCCTCGTCACGTCGCAGGCACCCTGGGCACCCCAGCTCGGCGTCGGCGCCAGTGAACCACCATGTTGATCAAAAAGGACAGTCCGACTGCCACGGCCGCGCCCGACAGGGTCAGGGCTGCGCGTTCGGCAGCGAGTTCAATTCCATCGCCAGGGGACGAATCCATGAACACCACACCTGGTGTCAGGAACGACGCGTACAGCCAGTACGGCAACCCGGAGAGCATCACGGTGAGCGCGACGACAATGCACAGCAACGCGAGCAGACCCTTGATCGGCTGCGGGGTCCCGGCGACAGCAACGAGACCGGCCGCCGCCGCCCCGATCACAGTTCCAACTGCACGATCACGCGTCTGGTCAAGATTGAGGCCTTTGGTGGGTTTGGTCAGCAGGAGGATCGTCAGTAGCAACCACACCCACATGGTTGCCGGGAACCAGGTCAGCGCCACGATCGCGAGCCCGCCGCTGACAGCGGCGATGAGGACAGCTCCGAGGAGCGCATCCGGGGCAGGGACCGGCGCAAGCGGTACCGGTTTCGTCTTCCGCCGACGAAGTGCGAACGCCAAAATTGCGATCGCCCAGAATCCCGCAGCCAACGCAATCACCAGGATTGCCAGGTAGTACAGCGGTCCCGAATCACCGTTCGGCAACGGCAGCGGGGGCGCATGAATGTTGTACGGGACCATGATCCCGATCAACAGCGCGGCCGCCGCGTAGCCCCACCTTGACGAGTAGGCGACCAAGCCGGCGCA
>DMNR01000192.1:12067-14111 GCA_003452655.1 Actinomycetota bacterium
ATCACCATCGCCGCAACCCGGCTCGAGCTGATATATGCAGTGACGGCAACCAAGGCGCCTAGCGATCCAACGCTCATCGCTGACGACCACCAGAAGACGTCGAGCACAAGGAACGGAATAGCCACTGCAAGCAGAGCGGCTAGAACCGCTCCCGCCAGCTTTAGTTCCTTCTTCAGCCGAGCCGAGTTCACGGCTTACTTCATCTTGGTACCGACCGAACGCAAGTCGGTGCAAGCCTCGAGCACGCGAGCAGCCATGCCCGCTTCGCCCTTCTTGCCCCACGCGCGCGGGTCGTACATCTTCTTGTTGCCGACCTCGCCATCGATCTTCAGCACGCCGTCGTATTCGGTCATCATGTGACCGACCACGGGGCGTGTGAATGCGTACTGCGTGTCAGTGTCGACGTTCATCTTGACGACGCCATAGCCGAGTGACTCGCTGATCTCCGAGGGCAGTGATCCTGATCCGCCGTGGAACACGAAGTCAAATGGCTCGTTCTTGCCGTACTTCGCGCCGACGACGTCCTGAATCTCCTTGAGAACCTCGGGACGAAGCTTCACGTTGCCTGGCTTGTAAACGCCGTGAACGTTTCCGAAGGTCGCTGCCACGAGGTAGCGGCCCTTCTCGCCGAGGCCGAGGTGCTGGACGGCCAGCAGGCCGTCGTCCGGGGTGGAGTAGAGCTTCGCATCGTGCTTGGCCTCAACTCCGTCTTCCTCGCCGCCAACGACGCCGATCTCAATCTCGAGGATCGTGTTGTTGCGGTGGCACTTCTCGAGCAGTTCCTCAGCGATCACAAGGTTCTCTTCGAGCTCGATCGCGGAGCCGTCCCACATGTGCGACTGGAAGTAGTGCGCCTTTCCGGCAGCGGTGCGCTCGTCAGCGATGACGAGGAGCGGCCGCAGCCAGTCATCCAGCCGCTGCGGCGGGCAGTGGTCGGTGTGCAGTGCGATGTTCACCGGGTAGTTCTTGGCAACCGTGTGGGCGTATTCGGCCAGCGCGATCGTGCCATCGACCAGGTTGTTGATTGTCGGGCCTGAGGCGTAGTTGGCGCCGCCCCACGAAACCTGAATGATGCCGTCAGATTCAGCTTCGGCGAAGCCGGCCAGCGCAGCGTTGATCGTTTGCGACGACGAAATGTTGATGGCCGGGTAAGCGAACTTGCCCTCCTTGGCGCGGTCGAGCATTTCGGCGTAGACCTCTGGGGAAGCGATTGGCATTGGTAATACTCCTCGTGGGTGCTGTGTCTTGCGACCATTGCTGGGCAACCCGCCTGGATTGCGCGCAGCTCACATCCTGGCAGGGATCAGCGGGCGGTGCTCATTGATCGGCCCTCGAATGGCGGTGGTTTCGCCTGAAGACATCGCGATTGCCCCCGGATCACGAAACAACGTGGCGGTTGGCAGCCCTCTACCGACGCAAATGACCCCCGTTATTGCGCGAGTGGTCCGAAAGGGCCGAGCCCGCCCGAGCCGAGGTCCGTGGCGACGTAGGCTGCGGGCGTGTCCGAACCCGTAGTCCCACTCGTTGGGGTGGGTCCTCACCCGAAGCCCTGGCCGGAGGATCCCCGGCTTGACCCGGAATTGCTGACAGAAGGCGACCGGCGCAACGTCGGCGACGAGTACCGCTACTGGTCGATGGACGCGATCCGCGCCGACCTTGACCGCCGCCGACATCCGATCCATCTGGCAGTGGAGAACTGGGAGAAGGACCTGAACCTCGGGTCAATCGTGCGGACTGCCAATGCGTTCTTGGTTGCCGAGGTCCACATCGTTGGCGAGAAGCGCTGGAACCGCCGCGGGGCAATGGTGACCGACCGGTATCAGCATGTGCGGCACCATCCGAGTGTTGCTGCCTTCGGCGAATGGGCTGTCGAATCGGGGCTGCCGGTCCTCGGCATCGACATCATCTCCGGCAGTCAACCGATTGAGACTTACGATCTGCCGCGCGAATGCATCATGTTCTTCGGGCAGGAGGGCCCGGGAATGTCGGACGAGGCCCAAGCACTGTGCGACGTCATGCTGCACATCAGCCAGTTCGGCTCGAC
>DMNR01000192.1:14294-19880 GCA_003452655.1 Actinomycetota bacterium
AGCATTCGGTGAGATTGGCGCCTCAGATAGCCAAATCCACCGAATGTTGCTCACGAACCGTCTTCGACGATCTCGTCGATCGCTTGCTCCGGTGACTCTCGCCGATGCTTGATGTACTCGATGATGATCGGAATGATGCTGATCAACACCACCAGAATCAGCACGATCTCGATGTTGTCCTTGATGATCGTGAAGTTCCCCAGGAAGTAGCCGGCGAGGGTGATGATTCCCGCCCACAGCACCCCGCCAATAGTTGAGTAGATCGCGTACTTGCGGAAGTCCATCTGGGCAACGCCGGCAATCGCCGTGATGAAGGTCCGGACGATCGGTACGAACCTCGCCAGGATGATTGCCCGAGCTCCGTACTTTTCGAAGAACACGTGCGTCTTGTCGACGTACTCCTTCTTGAAGAAGCGCGAATCTGGCTTGTCAAAGAGTTTCGGGCCGACGGCTCTACCGATCCAATAGCCGCACAGGTTCCCGACCACAGCCATGACCACCAGGACGATGGTCACTAGCCAAATCGGCTCCTTGATGAAGTTCTGCGCAACGAAGAGTCCGGTCAAGAAGAGCAGGGAGTCACCGGGAAGAAAGAACCCAATCAGCAATCCACATTCAGCAAAGATGATGAACGCGACACCGACGAGCGCCCACGGACCCAGCCAATTGAGGATGTTCTCAGGCTTCAGGAAGTCCAGCAGAGCCAGCTGTTGGACGAATTGGCTGAAGTGCATCAGGCGAGATCCAGGTCTTCGAGTTCGAACACAGTGATGTAGGGAATTCCCGCTTCGGTGACCTTAGGCCGAGCACCTCGTTCAACAATGACGGCGACTGCCACCACCTCTGCACCCGCTTCACGCAGCGCCTCGACGGCGGTGAGGACTGATCCTCCGGTTGTCGAAGTGTCTTCCACCGCGAGCACCCTGCGCCCGGCGACATCTGGACCTTCGATCCGGCGCTGCAGCCCGTGAGCCTTTCCTTCTTTACGCACGACGAAGGCGTCGAGCGTGCGGCCACGCTGCGCGGCCACATGCATCATCGCGGTTGCCACGGGGTCTGCACCGAGGGTCAGACCGCCGACCGCGTCGTAGTCGAGGTCAGCCGTCGCGTCGAGCAAAGCGGCACCGACAAGGGGTGCGGCCTGGGCATCAAGCGTCACGCGGCGCAGGTCCACGTAGTAGTCGGCCTCCCTGCCGCTGGAAAGGATCACCTTGCCAAAAACGACGGCCTTGGTCAGGATCTGCTGGCGGAGGGCTTCTTTGGTTGCTACACCGGATTCGGACATGGGCGTAAGCGTAGTAAGCGTGGTGCGAACCTTTTGACACCACGCTGCGGCAGAGTGTGCGTTCGTGACGATTGGCACAGTGGTTCTCCTTCCGCGCGCGGACCTTCCCGACGATGCTTCCGGCGCCGAATCCGGCGACCCGACGATTGAACGACGCGAGATTGCCGCGGACTTGCTGGCTCACGGCATCAAGGTCTACGTCGTCCCCGATGCGCCGGAATCCGAGGGTGACGACCTCCGGCACGCGACCGCTCATTGGGTCGCGCACAACGCGATGACATTGACAGCGGCCCAGCCGGAGAAGCCGATCATGCTTGTTGCTTTTGGTGCCGCTGGGCAACTATTGGCGGCGCTCGGCTTCTCGCAGAAGGCTTCTCGACGGCCCGTTGCGAGCTACGTGGTCGTGGATGGATCGATTCCTAAGCCCGGTGCCGCAGACTGGCCCGACGCACCGGTGACGTACATCGCCACCAAACATTCCGTCGACGGGAAGTCCGCGCGGCAGGCCGAACTTCGCGGCTGGACTGTTGAGAACGCCACGGACGTTGCCGCCACCTTGCGCGCAGTCATCGCCGACTCGTAAGAATTCCTCTCCCTGCGCGCGAACTAAGACTTGTCAGGCTCGATTGAACCCATCGCCGAGAGCCTGCGAACGAGCGCACGCGGCGAGAGTCGCAGCATCGGCGCCATCGCTTGGTACTGCATGCCGGGAACACTCAGGACATTCCCCTTTTCGCAGTCCTTGATTGCCTTCGACACGACGTCGGCCGGGTTCAGCCACATCTGCTTCGGAATGCCCGCAACATCCATGTCCGCGCGTTCGTGAAATTCAGTGCGAACGAAGCCTGGACACAGCGCCGTCGCGTGGACATCTGTGTCGGACAGCTCAGTTGCGAGGCCCTCGACGAAGACAGTCGCCCAGGCCTTCGCTGCCGAGTAGGTCCCGCTGGTAACCCAGCTCGCGAAACTCGAAACCACGATCACACGACCAAAACCACGGTCGAGCATGCCCGGCAGCGCTGCGTGGGTCAATCGCATGGGCGCAGTCACAAGCACATCCAGTAGGCGCTGCTCATCTTCAACACCGCTGGCAAGGAAGGGCTCAACCAGGCCGAATCCCGCATTGTTCACGAGCCAATCGATCGGTCGGTTCGTGTCGGCGACTCTCTTCTCAATGGTCCGAAGCGCACTGCGGTCAGATAGGTCCGTCGGCAGGATTTCGCAGGTAGTCCCATAACTTTCGTTCAGCTCAAGATCGAGTTCCGTCAGCCGCGTCTCATCACGAGACACGAGCACGAGGTCGTGACCAGCGGCCGCGAGCTGGATCGCGAATTGTCGGCCGAGTCCGGAGGTCGGGCCAGTTACCAATGCAGTTGTCATGTGTGGATCCCACCACCGTTGCTGGGTGGCCCGCAACGCCCTCTCGTGCAGATGGGGGAACCGCCGACTTCGGCAACAGGCCGAAGCGCGGTACAAGCAGTTACTCGACGAGGTAGCCCAGGGAGGCTTGGCGCAGGTCTGCCGTCTGACCTTGCACAAGCAGGAACAGCGCCTCGCGAGCCCGACGCTGCGCGTTTGAGGAAAGCATCATCGCTGCGCCACCGGAGGCCGTGATGAGTGCAGTCGCCGCGCGCAGGTTCAGGTCGAGCGCTGCCGCTCGCACCGCGGTCCGATCGCCGATTGTGGCGGCCGCCATGGTCGGATCTTCGGTCGCAACATCCGCATCCGCGTAAGCGCGTGATCTCAACTCAATGAGCTGCGCGCGCAGACCCTCCGCAACCTCAGCGACCTGTGGCTGATCTGTTGAAGCTGCCAACGCGGTCAACTCGTTGATCGAGGCCCGAGCCATTCCGAAGCTCGCGGGATTGGCATCAGCGGAGATGAGTGAATTGGCGTGCAGCCAATTCTCGGCGGGCAGGCGCCCGACGAGCTGCTCTGCCGAAACCTGAAAGTCGACAAAACTGACGGGCCAGGTTTGAGTTCCACCCATCGCGGCTAACGACAGGGATGGTCCGGCCTGGATGTCGTCTCGGTCGAGTTGGTTCGAATGGACGAGGTCGAGCTTCGGTGGTTCGACCAGGAGGCTGATGATTTCGTCTCGCTGTTCGCCCGATGAACTTTTGAGGTAGCCCTCGACGAGCACAACATCGGCCAGCGGCCAATTCGTGACCCAATCCAACGAACCGTTGAGCACGAAACGGTCACCTTCGTCGCGAATCCAAAACCGCTGCGTCGGTCGCCGCAGGTGAGCGAACGCAATTGCCGCCAGAGCATTGCCGCTGACGAGCCGCGCGGCCCATCGGTCATGTAGCAAGGCGTTGTCTGATGCCAGGACCGCCTTCGTGGGGCTTCGATGTTGGGCGGCACAGAACCACGTTGTCCCGCAGGCTCCGGCAATTAGTTCCGTTGCTTCGCGCACGATTCCGGCTGGTGCGTCCGATCCCCCTAGCGCAGTCGGAAATGGCAAACCCAATGCACCCGTGGCTGCGAGTTCATCTAGGTGTGGCCGACGAATCCCACGTTGATCAATTCGGTTTGCGTGAGGAACCAACGTGTCCGCAGCGAAACCCGCGATCACGGCGATCTCATGGGATTGGGACGCTTGCGGATCGGCGGGCCCGATCACATCTGCTACTGAACTCACGCGTACACCTACATCAATCTTTCGTTGCGGGTGCGGCGATGGCACGTAGGGCCTCGCTCGAACCGCTCGCGCTAACAAGCGTGGCAGAACTTCACGATTGATGCCTCAACCAGAAGCACCCGTGGCCCCGCGTGGGCCCAGTCGCGCGGATACCGTTGCCCGCATGCCTGACCTGTCACGTCTCGTTCCGCGGATGAGGCCGTATGCAACGACAATCTTCGGGCAGATGTCCGCCCTCGCGACCGAGGTGGGGGCGGTTAACTTAGGGCAGGGATTCCCCGACGTGGATGGCCCGCAGGCGCTCAAGGACATCGCGGTGGCGGCCATCGTCGACGGCAGCGGAAACCAATACCCGCCCGCACATGGTCTGCTCGACTTGCGGCAGGCAATCTCGGAACACCAGCAGCACCACTACTGCATTTCGGTCTCGGCGCAGACCGATGTTGTGGTGACGACCGGCGCGAGTGAAGCGCTTGCGGCGGCGGTGCTGGCGCTCGTTGGAACGGGCGATGAAGTCATCGTGCTTGAGCCATACTTCGATCTCTACGCCGCGATCATTGCGCTGGCCGGTGCCAAGCGAGTGGCGGTGCCTCTTGCCGTACCGGAACCGGGCTCTGGCGAGGGGTTCCGGCTGGACGCGCAGGCGCTCTGGGACGCCGTGACTCCTCGCACGCGGATGATCATCGTCAACTCGCCGCACAATCCGACTGGGATGGTGCTGACCGAAGCGGAGCTAGCGGCGATCGCCACGATCGCGCGTGACCGTGACCTGCTCGTGCTGAGCGACGAAGCTTATGAGCATCTCGTCTTCGGGCCGGCCAAACACATCCCCATCGCGACTTTGCCTGGGATGTTCGAGCGGACAGTGACGGTGGGTTCCGGCGGAAAGTCGTTCTCCTTCACCGGCTGGAAGGTCGGATGGGCGAGCGGGCCAACGGACCTGATCGCTGCCGTCAGGGTCGTCCGCCAGCACCTTTCATACGTATCCGCGGGCCCGTTTCAGCGCGCGATCGCAGCCGGGCTGCGGTTCCCGGATTCCTACTTCGCTGACTTTGCAGCTGACCTAGAGCAGCGCCGGGACCTGCTGGGTGACGGGCTGCGCGAACTCGGGTTCGACGTCGTGCCGTCGGACGGGACCTACTTCCTCACGTCCAACATCCGGCCGCTCGGACACGTCGACGGTCGAGCGTTCTGCGATTGGCTCGTGCGCGATGTCGGTGTTGCGGCGATCCCGATCGAAGCTCTCGCGGATGACGAGGCGACGTTCGCCCCCTACGTCCGGTGGACGTTCTGCAAGCGACCCGAGGTCTTGGGTCAGGCACTCGACCGACTCGCAAGCATTCGGTGAATCTGGCTACTAGAGGCGCCGATTTCACCGAATGTTTCAGCTAGACGGACAACTGCACGATTGATCGCACCACCGCAACAACTCCAACGATCACCACGACGAGTTCGCATACTTTCAATGCGTTCTCGGCCGAAACGAACCTCCGTGCGGCGAGACCGATCCCCACACCGACGGGAAGGAGCACAACCGCGCCGAGCAGCTGCCACCGTGTGACATCCGGTAACCCAAGGAGCGGGATGCTCGCCAAGTTCATCACTGCGAAGATGAGCTGCTGAGTGCGCAAATAGTCGTCACGCTTCCAGCCCTGCC
>DMNR01000192.1:20060-20420 GCA_003452655.1 Actinomycetota bacterium
CCCGCCATACCTGCCAGATGTTCTGGACCAACGCGAGCAGGTTCACAAGTCCGATTGCTGGAGACCCCGGGATAGCTTGCGTTGCGGCGGGAGCAGCGATCAGTGAGAACCCCAGTCCGCTGAGGCCCTGGACGATTGCCGCAAGCAGAAGGATGCCTGCAAGAAACATCAACTCCATGCTCAATGTGGCCCTCTTCCATTGCCGCGGCGGGTGATCTTGGCAGATTAGTGGCTGTTGCCGTGGGTTGCATTGCTCTGGAATCGCTCGCCTGGGCGCAAGAAGTGGTCGATGAGTTGTGCTTGTCACCGCCTACTGGCAGCCTTCGATTTCAGCCCTACCGATGAGGAGTCAACATGGCC
>DMNR01000135.1:0-225 GCA_003452655.1 Actinomycetota bacterium
AGATGTGTATAAGAGACAGTATCGTCACAGTCCGGGATCTTGTTGTTGAGGGATCCACTCTCGCTATCGTCATGGATTTCGTAGATGGCCCAAACCTGCGTGTGTGGGCCGACACCCGAAAGCCCCTAGCACCGGTCGTAGTGGCGCAGATTGGGGCAGCCATCTCCGGCGCCCTCGACACTGTTCACCGTGCCGGGGTTATCCATCGAGACATCAAGCCAGAGA
>DMNR01000135.1:336-5573 GCA_003452655.1 Actinomycetota bacterium
CATCGAGACATCAAGCCAGAGAACATCCTCATGGATACGACCGCGGCTGATTCACCAAAGCTCACCGATTTCGGAATCGCGCAGTTCACTGATGGCGCATCCACGCGGACCACCATTGGGTCAGGAACGCCACAATTCATCGCCCCGGAGATATACCTCGGCCAGCCAGCCACCCCGGCCGTTGACATCTATGCCCTCGGCCTTGTCATGTATGAGCTTCTTTGTGGTGTTCCGCCGTACGCAGGAACCAGTGCAGCAGTCATGCGCGGACACCTCGAACTCCAACCGGCACGGCCACCAGGTGTGCCGGACGAGTTGTGGACCCTCATCGACCAGATGCTCTGTAAGAACCCGCAGGTCCGACCGTCGGCAAGTCAATGCCGCCAGGCACTGACCGGGCTTCTTCCGGGCCTGGCGCATCATCCAGCGGCGCCGTTGTTACATGCTGCGCCCACCCCAACACCGATCGGACCCTCTGCACCCATGCCGCAAGCGAAGCAAGCCACGAAACGCAACGTACTCGTACTCGGCGGGGTAGCGGGAATCGCTGTGCTCGCGGTGATCGGACTGGTCTTTGCGCTGTGGCCTTCGCAACAGAGCACAGCCACTTCCGGGCACACATCGACCGCACCGACCTCGGCCGCCAGCAGCACCGCTTCACAATCGAGCGCCTTCGACCCGCTGATACCCGAAGGGTCTGCGGTGGCGATGTATGACTTTCCTGGCACCGATTTTCTCAGGGGCAACACGACCGAGATCGGAGTCGTCGCGCAGATCGCCAACGACCCCGCGAGCTATCCGAATTCCATCGTCACTTCTGAGGTGCGCGACCAGAAACTGAAGCTCGGCCAAGAGTTCACAGCACTCACCATGACCGTGGGTATGGAAGCCAAGAAGTCACCCGTCGCGAATTGCAGCCTGCAAGTATTTGGCGATGGCGGCCGAGTCTCCAACACGGGCAAAGTCAACACGTTCATCGACCAAGAGTTCACAGCTGCACGCGGACCGATCGCCTACAACATCCCATTGACGGGGGTCTACGAAATGACCGTTTCCGTTTACTGCACCACGACCGACAGTCGCATCGTCCTCGGTACCCCAACTTTCGTCAGGTAGGGGTAGGCAGTAACGGCCGAAAATCCAACGGCGGATTCAACCGGTCGTTGCAATGGCGGGGACTGCCCCGGCTTTGGTTGACTTATTGACCTGCCAGATGGTCAACCAAACGCGGGTCAGTCCCGCATGTGTTGATGTAGGTGATGGTGCCTATCGGAACTTGCCAAGGCGGTTGAGGCCAGCGTGAGTTAGTCACGGCGCGACTGTTCCTAATCGTTCTCCTCTAGCGTTGGTTGCCTAATTCAGCCTCTGGGCAGTACTAAGCATCCAAGTGAGCGGCCGTGAACCTTACAACTCACCTGCGATCGGCAGGTGATTCAGAGTCCAGCACGCGCCACAGGAGAGCGCAGCGAAGATTAGATTCTGTCGCGCCCGTGCCATGGGCGTGCAGTTGGCGCTAGAGATGCCGTCGGCGACGCCGGTACATTCAGGCTAGCGGGGTGAATGTATGCCGCTTCAAACACCCGTTTCAGTACGCATCCAGTACGCAACTCCGCGTACTCAGTACGCAAAGTGGTGGATTTGGGTGGATTTGGGTGGACTTCAGTGGACGGAAAAAGCGTCCGGACATGGTGGTCAATTTTTCGACCACCATGTCCGGAAACCCTTGTACAATAAGGGTTTCTTGGCGGAGGGCCAGGGATTCGAACCCTGGGTGAGGGGTTACCTCACAATGGTTTTCAAGACCATCTCCTTAGGCCACTCGGACAGCCCTCCTGGGTGGGTCGGCGCGATTCCATCTGAATGCCACATGCGCCAACGCATCGCCCCGCAAATGGTACTGGACGGCAAGGTGCCCGGCTCACCTCTGTGCTGGGCGGCTGCTGGGTAGACCGAACGGCTGTGCGACACCGTGCTGAGACTGGGCCGAGTAGATACGTTAGTGAAGTGACTGATGCCGCACTGACCAAACTTGCCCGCTCTGATCCCCGCCGCGCGCTCGTCATCGTGTCCGGTGGTGACGCAGAGAGTCCGTTCACCACGCCAACTGCGGCGTGCAAGCAGGGCCTGGCAGCGGGCAATACCGATACGGCGCTGCGTGAGCACCTCCTGGCAACTGGCTACAACGTCTACACCTCACCGGCGAAGGAGGGTCCGGGCCAAATCGAATCGTCACCGGGATTCGGAGGCTTCTCGGACGGGCCACCAGCATTGCCCGAGAGCATGACGGTCAACGCCGTCGGCGATATTGACACTGCGGGCGAGCACCTGGCGTCGTTCCTCGGTTACCTGCAGACGTCGGTCGGCGTCGAGGTCATCGACCTGGTCGGCCATTCGATGGGTGGGCTGTTCTCGCGGGCGGCGATTCGCGTCCTGCAGGAATCCGGTTCCGAACTGGTGATCCGCTCACTGACCACTCTCGGCACCCCCTGGCAGGGGGCATTCGCGGCCGACTACGCGGCCGGGGCGCTTGACCGCAGCGCGAGCGGCGACGACCAGACCATCGAAACGATCATGGACAAGTTCAGCGAACTCGCGGCGCAGCATCCCGGCGGAGCGGGCGAGCAGGTAACACGGGGCTACTTGGACGTGCAGGGTTGGAATGACCGCCAGGCCGGCGTCCTCGACGGAATTCCGGTGACCCTGATTGGCGGCGACCACTTCACTCTTGTTGACGGGGTGCCAGAAGTCTGGCCGAACGACGGGCTCGTTGCGCTTGGCAGTGCGCTTGCAGAGGGTGTCAGCACCGAGGTCTTGCCTGCCGTCACCAGGCTCACGTTCCCGGCCGTGCACAGCATCTTCTTCGCCGACGCGCTCGGCCTGCCCTGGGAAAAGGGGTTGACCTGGAATCCCGAAGCCCTCGCCGCGGTCTCTTCCGCGATCAANTGACGTCGCGGTGGCCGCACAACCAGATGCCGGGCACTCGTGTGATTGGAGTGGCAACAGCTCTTGCGTGCTTGGATCATTGGGAGTTCCGAAGCGGTACCCGCACGTCAGTAGGCATAACCCATCGGGTCGTAGCCGTCTGCACAACAGGAGCTGGAGACCTCAACTGTGTCATCGAACCCGACCGTCGCTGAGTATGTTGTAGCCCGCATCGCCGCCTTGGGAATCGACCATGTGTTTGGGGTTCCCGGCGACTACGCGTTTCCCTGGAACGACGCAATCGAAGCCAATGATCACGTCGAGTGGATAGGCGCAGCGAATGAGCTAAACGCCGCGTACGCCGCCGATGGCTACGCACGGATCCGCGGCGCGGCGATGCTGTGTACGACGTTCGGACCCGGAGAGCTAAGCGCAATTAACGGGGTGATGGGCGCCCTCGCGGAGAGCGTTCCGATCTTCTGGTTGGTGGGACTTCCGAGTTCGCAGCTTCGTCGAGAAGGTCGCGTCCTACATCACATGCTGAGGGACGGCGACTATCGCTTGAACGCTCAGATCTGTCACCAGGCAACCGTCGATTCAGTTGAACTCAACCCAGACAACGCGATCGCCGAAACTGAGCGGATCATCGATTCTTGTCTGACGCATCGCAAGCCGGTCTACATCAACATTCCCCAGGACTTGGCGGATATGCCGGTCGTCGGGGAGCCAATCGTGGGAGTGCCGCTCGCCCAAGTCCCGCCAAAGCCAAGCAATCCAGACCAGTTGCGCGTGGCAACCAAGAAGTTGAAGGAAGCGCTTCAAGGGGCACAATCAGCGGTGGCTCTGCCGTCATATCTGGTTGCGCGCTACGGGCTCGAGGACAAATTCCGCGAGTTCGCGGCCAAGACGGGAATCGCTTATGCGACCGGCCCCATGGACAAAGCTGTCGCCTCCGAAGCCGACGACCAATTCCTCGGGATGTACGTCGGCATCATCTCCACGCCGGGAGTCAAGGCAGCCGTTGAGTCCGCGGACGTTGTCATCGATTTTGATGTCTGCTTCAGCGACGAGAACAGTGGTGCCTGGACGTCCGTGATCGACCCCGCGAAGCACATTGTTATCGGCGCCGACTTCGTCCGCGTGGGGGATCTGCACGCGACACCGGTGAGCATGGCTGATGCGCTTGACGCCCTCATTGAGGTCTCGCCGACCTTCACGCAACCCAGACTGCCGGTTCCCTCGGAAGAGACTCCTGCGACAAGCGAGACGGACCTAGTTAGCTCGGCAGCGTTCTACCCCCGCCTTGCCGAGTTCTTC
Organism: Actinomycetota bacterium; assembly: GCA_003452655.1. Classification (GTDB taxonomy): domain Bacteria; phylum Actinomycetota; class Actinomycetes; order S36-B12; family UBA10799; genus UBA10799. The sequence continues at coordinate 4,576 of DMNR01000135.1, forward strand.
AAGCCCGGCGACGTGGTGGTGTCTGAAACGGGTTTGTCCAATCTCAAGCTGGCCGATCTGCGGATGCCCGACGGCGTGACATTCATGAACCAACCGCTGTGGGGATCAATCGGTTGGGCGACGCCGGCTGCGATTGGTGCTGCGATTGCGGATCGCTCTCGCCGGGTGGTGCTAGTGACCGGCGATGGTTCGCACCAGCTCACCGCTAACGAACTCGGCGTGATGGGCCGGTACGGCGTAAAGCCGGTGATCTTCCTGCTCAACAACGAGCTCTACGGCGTCGAAGAGCTAGTCGCCGACACTGAGATTTCCGGACACGAGTACAACAAACTCGCAGCCTGGAACTACGCCGACGTGCCAGCCGCTATGGGCTGCTCGGATTGGTACACGGCGAAGGTCACATCGGTCGGGCAGCTTGACGCGGCGCTTGCCGGTGAGGAGTTGCGCCATTAACCCGAATGGCACTTACTTTGGCTCCCAGTCGTGACCATGTATCTTGATTTTTCGGCGAGCATGGGCTCGCGGGACCTTTAACCACGGGTAGGTCAAGGCAACGACGACGCAATCTGAAGGTCCGCTTTGGCTACTCGAGCCATGGCGGCCAATGGTCGGTCCTCACTTTCGCGGCTGTCGGCAATGGGCACAACCCGGTCAGCCAACCCATCCGTAGAGAAGTGCTCTTGGATGTCCGCTTTACCGCCGCGAGCTCTCACACATTGGATTGCGTCACCTGTTGGTTTTTGACGTTTGACTTGGCGGCACTGACCGACGGCTTCCAGCCCGGTGGGGTATCGGCTTGACGCATCGGGCGACGTCCCCACCGCTGTCAGGAACAGACCCTTAGCCGACGTCCATAAGGTCACCATGAAACTCAACGAAGAATCAGAAGCAGACCTTCAATTTTGTCGAAAGCAGACGTTCCCATCATGTGTCGGAAACTCGGAAGCAGTCATTCAGCGTCGCAAATCCACTTTTGCCAATGGTCGTCAACACTGCAG
>DMNR01000105.1 GCA_003452655.1 Actinomycetota bacterium
GCCATTGAGTTGTTTCCCCCCGCTGTGTTCTCAATGAACACCGGGCACTCAAGATCCATCCGTTCGAACGTCTTGCGCCAATTCTCGAAACCGATCTGCGGGTCATCGTCCTTCGTGACGTGGCCACCGTGGACGATGACACCAGCGGCACCGATCGAGGCTGCGGCACTAACTTGCTGCTGCAAGATCTTGCGGCTTGGGATCCGGATTCGGTTGTTGCTCGTCGCCACGTTGATCACGTAGGGCGCGTGAATGTAAATCCGCACGTTCGCCGCTTCGGCAGCTGCCTTCAATCCCTCGGCACCATCGGGATGCGGGAACTGCGGTCCCTTCCATCCTTGCGGGTCGCCCAGGAAGAACTGGATGCAATCGGCGCCGATCTCAGCGGCCTGACCAATGGGGTCGTCCTGGCCAACATGGCCACCGAACAAACGTGGAAGCTTCGTCACGGTGATCAGAGTACGCCGCATCGATTCGAGGCACGTGGACGTCGCTGCCCACCCGGAGCCGGCCGCCGACATAGGCTGCGCAGGTGCCATTGACCGTCAAGCCGATCTCAGCAGCCGAACACCTGGCGTTCATTGCGCAGCAGCCACGCGCCTCATTCCTGCAGATACCGTCCTGGGCCGGGGTGAAGGCCGAGTGGGGAAACCTGTCTCTGGGCTGGTTTGACGGCCCCGATTTGATCGGCGTCGGCCTCGTCCTGACCCGCCAAGTCCCAAAGCTGAAGAACTTCCTCGCGTACCTGCCCGAAGGGCCAGTCTTGCCATGGGGCAGCGGTTCGCCCTCAACGGCCGAACTCCTGCCTCCGATGCTTGCCTATCTGAAATCAGCGGGCGCATTCATGGTGAAGATGGGCCCGACCGTTCCTGTACGCAGCTGGAGCGCCACGACTCTCAAAGACGCAATCGCCGAGGGCAACGCCAGCAGACTCCGCGACGTCGCACCGGACGAAACCTACGACACCGGACTGCAGCTGATCGAGCAGCTGCACGCAGCCGGATGGACCCAGCAGCCCGATACGGGCGCTGGCTTCGGCGACGTCCAGCCGCGCTATGTCTTCCAGATCCCGTTGGCGGGGCGCTCCGTCGATGATGTCTTCGCCGGCTTCAACCAGCTGTGGCGTCGCAACGTTCGCAAGGCCGAGAAGCTCGGTGTCACCGTCGAACGGGCAGACCGCGACGGTCTGGCAGAGTTTCATCCGATCTACGTGGAGACCGCTGCCCGCGATGGATTTGTGCCTCGCGGGCTGCCCTACTTCCAGCGTATGTGGGACGCGATGACTGCCGAGGACCCTGATCGAATCCGCTTGTACCTTGCCCGCCACGATGGCGCCGTGCTCGCCGGAACAACGATGGTGACGGTCGGAGATCACGCCTGGTACTCCTACGGTGCATCAGCAGACGTCGGTCGCGAAGTTCGCCCGTCCAACGCAATCCAGTGGCAGATGATCAAGGATGCGATCGACGACGGCGACTCCGTGTATGACCTGCGGGGCATCAGCGACACGTTGGACGAGTCGGATCCGCTGTTCGGCTTGATTCGTTTCAAACTTGGAACGGGCGGCCAAGCCGTGGAATACGTTGGCGAATGGGACTACGCATTACGCCCAGCGCTGGCGAAGGCCTTCAACGTCTATCTGCGACGTGGGGCGATCAAGCAGTCGGTGACGGGACGCATCAAACGGCCGGGCAAGGCGTCGGCCGACGCCAGTTCGAAGTAAGCAAGGGGCATTGATTCGATGACATTCAGCCTTCACGTTGACGGTGACCGTTGGCGTCAACACTTGGCCAAGGTCCGTGATGAGGTTCGCGAGTCGCTCCACAATGGCCGCGCAGGGGCGCGCTTCGGCGACATCGTTCCGGTTGCCAAAGGCAACGGCTACGGCTTCGGCATCGCGAACCTCGCCGTAGAGTCCACTCGCCTTGGTCTCGACCGACTGGCAGTCGGAACTCCCCACGAAGCAGCCGTCGCCGCCGCCTACTTCCCTGGCCAGATCCTCGTCATGCAGCCGTGGGATCCGCGCGACGTGATCGCAGCGGAAGTCTGGGACTTCATTGAGACCCGCGACTTCGCAAGCCGCGTGCTGCGCACGGTCGCCAGCGTCGAGGCACTCCACGGACTGGCGACCACCGGCCTGTCCGGAGCATCGCCAGAACGACCGGTTCAGATCGTCATCGAGGGACTCACCTCAATGCGGCGCTTTGGACTCGCAGAGCCCGATCTCGATGCCCTCCTCGCCGACGATGCAATCCGCGAGGCACTGCGCACGCGGCGAATCGATCTCCAAGGCCTCGCGCTGCACTTGCCACTCGTTCAGCCGTTAGCCCCGCATGTGGAAACCCTCGAGTCGGAGTTCCACGACACCAATGTCACGCCGACGCTCGCCAGCGACGCCAGCGGCCGCGTGAAGGAAGCTTGGTCGTGGACGCTGACCTGGATTCGCGCGCTTGGCTCCTTGGAAGACGCTGGTTGCATGCTCACCGACGATGCCGCCGCAGTGTGGGCATCCCACCTCGACGATGAGGAGCTGCGCCAACTCCGAAGCGCGGTTCCGGAGATTCCCTTGCGGGTCCGAATCGGAACTCGTTTGTGGCTCGGCGACCACGAGGCAATGCACGCACGAGGAACCGTCCTGGCGGTTCACCAAGTCGCCAAGGGACGCGCAGTCGGATACCGGCAACGGCGTGCGCCAAAGGACGGTCTGCTGGTCGTCGTCGGAGGTGGAACCAGTCATGGCGTTGCGCTCGAAGCGCCGTCACCCGCTTCTTCTCTGCGACAACGAGCGGTGGCAGCCGGTACCGGTGCACTTGAAGCATCCGGGCGGGCCCGGTCACCGTTTACGTGGGACGGCAAGCGGCGCTGGTTTGCGGAGCCGCCACATATGCAGGTATCGATGCTGTGGTTGTCCGCAGATGACGTACGCCTCGCAGTGGGCAAGGGTGGGCGAGTCCCGGCCGTCGGCGACGAGATCGATTGCCGCGTGCGCCACACCACGTCTGCCTTTGATCGAATCGTTGGGCTGGACTAACTCCAATGTCCGATCCGACGGTGGTTGTTCCCACCCGGGATGATCCGGTCATTGCCGGTAGCGCAGAGCTAATCGGCGGCGACCTCGGTCGGCACGCGTACAGCAGTTGGCGCTTCTGGGGTCCACTGCCAATCCTCGTGTTGTTCGCAATCGGCGGGTTCACGCTAGGGCTGCTCAGCAAGCTGCCATGCACGCTCAGCGGGTGGCAGGATCCCGGCCGCTACACCCATCTGTGCTACTCCGACATTCCGCCGCTGTACAGCTTGCGCGGATTCGCCGACAACATGCTCCCGTACATCCAGAATCCGCTTCCGGGGCAGGAACAACTCGAGTACCCGGTGCTGACCGGACTGTTTATGACGGTCGCGAACTGGATCACTCCACATGACGAGAACGGAACCTTGTGGTTCTTCTACGTCAACGCGGTGATGTTGGCGATCTGTCTCGTTATTGCCGTCGTCGCAACAGCCCTGACCGTCCGGCGTCGACCGTGGGACGCGGCGATGGTCGCGCTGGCACCCGGGACGATCCTGTGCGCCACGATCAACTGGGACCTGCTCGCTGTTGCGCTGACCGCAGTAGGAATGGCCCTGTGGGCACGGCGATATCCGACCTGGGCAGGCGTGGCGATCGGCGCGGCCGCAGCGGCGAAGTTTTATCCGCTGCTCCTACTCGGACCTCTACTCGTGCTGTGCTGGCGGGCACGGCGAATGAACGCCTTCGTCCGCGTTCTGGGCGGCGCGCTCGGTGCCTGGCTTCTGCTCAACGTGCCAGTCATGGTGATCAACTTCGACGGTTGGGTGCGCTTCTACAAGTTCAGCTCTGAGCGAGGCGAGGACTTCGGCTCGATCTGGCTACTGCTGACCAACATCGGCGCGGGACTGCCCGCGAGCGTGGTGAACAAGGTAGCGACTGGACTGTTCCTCGTGTTGTGCCTTGGGATTGCCGTGCTCGCACTGCGCACTACTCGGCGTCCTCGATTCGCGCAATTGGCGTTCCTGGTAATCGCAGCGTTCGTCATCACGAACAAGGTCTATTCGCCGCAATATGTCCTCTGGTTGATTCCGCTAGCCGCGATGGCACGTCCGCGTTGGCGCGACTTCCTGATCTGGCAGGTCGGTCAGGTGATCTACTTCGCCGCTATCTGGCTATACCTCGTCGGCTACACGAGCGAGAACAAGGGTTTGCCAATCGGCTGGTACAGCGTCTCGATCATCGTGGCGATCGCCTCCACCTGTTACTTCGGTGGCATGGTGATCCGCGACATGATCCAACCCGAACACGATCCAGTTCGTACTGATCACTTCGTGGAAGACCGCGACGATCCCGGCGGAGGCGTCCTTGACGGAGCACCTGATCGGGGAGCTCGCGAGGCTGTCGCGGCCGCAGTCGATGAACCGACCGCTACGGCGTCGGCTTAACCGTCGGCTTCGGCTTGCTCGACGCAGACCCGGACGCTGACCCGGACGCTGAGGCTGAGCCGGATGGCTTGGCGCTTGGACTACCCGAACCACCTGAGGAACCGCTCGATCCCGAAGACGAACTCGACGGCTTCGATGACGGCGAGCTGGGGCGCGAGTAGTTGTAGTAGTCGTTGCCGTAGTCATTCGAGCCCTGGAAATCCTCGGTGTCCATGTCAGACATCGCCACGCTCATGTAGTCGGTCCAAATGTGGGCTGGGTAATCGGCACCGTGGACTGATCCGCCGCCACCAGTTCCGTACAGCGAGATTGCATTGCCCTTGGAGTCCTGTTTGACCAGCATGACCGCAGTCGCAACCTGTGGCGTGTAACCGACGAACCAGGCGGACTTGTTGTTATCCGTAGTTCCCGTCTTGCCAGCTGCCGGTCGCCCAATCCCAGTTGCGGCATATCCGGTTCCGTTGGTGACGACCTTCTGCAGTGCGTAGTTCACTTCGTCGGCGATCTCCGTGTCGAAAGCCCGCTGTTTGGTGGGGCTCAACTCGTATTCGACAGTTCCGCCGCGCGCGATCTCTTTGATCGTGGTCGGCGCGACGCGTTCACCGCGGTTGGCGAAGGTGGCGTAGGCGCCGGCCATATCCATGGTGGTAGGCGAGGCAGTACCGAGAACGGTTGTTGGGTCTGCGCCCAGGCCAACCGTGTTCGCCGGCACGCCAGCCCGGATCGCGGATTCCTTGACCTTCTCCACACCGACCTTGCCTGCCATATCGACGAATACCGTGTTAACGGACTTTTCGGTGGCAGTCAGCAGGCTGATGTTGCCGTAGGAGACATTGCCTTCGTTCTTCAGCTTGTAACCGCGGATAGTGCGCGGGGAAGACCCATCCCACGTTGAGTCGAGCTCAATCCCGTCTTCGAATGCAGCAGCCAACGCAAAGGGCTTGAACGTTGATCCGGCAAGGCCAACGGCTTGATCAGCATTCGACAACTGGTTCTTCAGGTAGTCGGTGCCGCCATACATCGCGATGACCTCGCCGGTGTCCGTCTTGACTGAAGTCAACCCAATACGCAGGCCCTTCTCGTCGGAGACACCGCTGGCCTTGACGGCCTCAACCGCACCAGCTTGCGCATTCTTATCGAAGGTGGTGACGATGCGGAATCCGCCGACGTTCAGATCATCTTCGCTGTATCCGCGGCGGACCATCTCGCGTTGGACGGATTCCAGCAGGTAGCCATTGGTTCCCGCCAGGTAGTTCTTCGCCGACTTGGCCTTCTGGAACTTCGGGTACTTGGCTGCCTTCGCCTCAGCCTGCGTGATCCAACCCTTCTGGACCATGCCGTCGAGCACGTACTTGTAGCGAGCCTGCAGCTTGTCTTGGTTGGTGTCTGGGTCGAAGCCACTGGGGGCCTGGATGATCGCTGCTAGCGCCGCAGACTCACTGAGCGTCAGCTTGCTAGCAGGCTTCCCGAAGTACGCCTGCGAAGCCGTT
>DMNR01000158.1 GCA_003452655.1 Actinomycetota bacterium
GGAGTGAGGGGCGCGGGGGGCGGCGGGTGTGTTAAGGTTCGGCGGATGAGGAGCTACGAATGAGCGACGACCCACGCCCCCCAACACTCACCCCGCCCGCTGCTGAAAGGGCGGAGCGTCTGCTGCTGCCGCTCAAGAGCCTCTACTTAGATCCAAACAACTTCCGCTTCATTGATCACGTGGACTATGTAGACGTCAAAGAGGCCGACCAGTTTAATGAGGATGTGCAGCGCCGCACCCGCGCTTTCATCCTTGGCCACAGGGCCGAGAACGTCAGCCAACTCATTGAGAGCTTCAAAGAGAATGGCTGGCTGGATGTGGAGCCGATTCATGTTCGGCGGGCGTCCGGTGATCGATACCTCGTCGTCGAGGGCAACCGTCGGGTCAGCACCCTCAAGCACATGCAGGCTCAGTATGAGGGCTCGACGGGTCAGCTCGGCAAGCTGAGCCCGGCGCTCTTTGAGGCGATCCCGTGCGTGATTTACGAGGAGCAGGACAAGATGCACCACATGATCATCATGGGGCTGCATCACATTAGCGGAAAACGTCAATGGCCTCCGATCAACCAAGCCAAGCTGATGCGCAGCCTGCGTGACGAGCACAAGCAAGACCCAAACAAGATCTGCGCGATGCTCGGTGTCTCACGGCGCGAGTTCAACCTCAGCGTGCGCACGCTCGCGCTCTGTGAGGCTTACCAAAAGAGCGACTACGGCGAGCAGTTTCGCTCCGAGCAGTTCAACATTCTTCGTGAGGTGCTCAAGGCGCCGGACATTCGTACCTGGCTTGGATGGGAAGACTGGGCAGAGCGCGCAACGAACACAGAGCATTTGAGCCAGCTCTTCTCGTGGATCTCCAGAGAGCAGGCCAGTGATGAGGATGACGACGAAGATCCACAATCGGTCGGCAACTCCCGAACGCTTGATCCTGCGATTACAACAGGTGGGCAGATTCGGGATCTTGCGAAGATCATTCTGGACTCCGCAGCGGTCTCTGCGCTGAATCGGACGCGCAGCCTCTCCTCCGCGTCGCTCGTGAGCGAGCTCTTGTTGATTAACGCGGGCAACGATGCTGTGGCGACGCTACGGTATGGGGTAACGAACGTAAAGCGGCTGTCTACAAAGCTAAACGCCCGTCAGTCTGATGAGGTCCAAGAGCAGATCCTTGTGCTCCAGGGCTTGCTAGCCAAGCGGAGAGGCGGAGAGGCGCCACAACAGCTCACGGCTCCGTGGCCCGCGTACACCGAGGTGAGCCGCAAACACCTCACATCGCTCCACATCGAGCGCCACCGGGGGCTCAAGAACTTGGTGCTTGAGCAACCGGGGCGTATCAACCTCATTGTCGGCAACAACAACGCTGGCAAAACGAGCTTCTTGGAAGCGGTGAGCTTACTCATCCACCAGTCCGATCCCCGTGGGTTGTTTGAGACACTACGGCGCCGCGCCCGCTGGGACGTTCTCACCGACATGGAGTGGCTCAAGCCCGAACTGCCTTGTCCAGCGATGATCTCAGGCCGATTTGGTGACCCTCCGCAGGACGAGGTCTCCGTTCACCTGAGCGTCACAGACGACCCTGACGACCCAGAGACCAACCGCGCAGGCTTCTTGGGGGTGCTTGAGATCGAGGCTAAGTTTGGCAACAAGCACCAGCGCTCCACGAGCGATCTGGTGGTTGGCACCGCGCCGCGCACGACCCTCGTCGGGGAGCAGCGCTGGATCTGCCCGACACTGTTCCACTCGCCGTTCTCTGCGTCGGACCCAACGACGCTCCAGCGCGCGAACGAGCAGGCCGTCAAGCTGGGTATCAAGGATCGGGTGCTCCAGTTCTTGCGCGACTTTTTAGATGTCGACCTCAAGAGCGTTGAGTTGGTCCGTGATCACCGCTTCACTGTGACCCACGCCCAGCGTGTGCCTTCGCCGGATCTGTCGTCCTTCGGCGACGGGCTGCAGCGCGCGTTCCAGATCGGACTGCTCTTCGGGGGCGCGGAGGGCGGCGTGCTGCTCATCGATGAGTTGGAGAACGCGCTCCACACGAGCCTCCTGATCGACTTCACTAAGCTCATCCAACAGCTAGCCGTCGAGTTCAACGTCCAGGTCTTCATCACCACCCACAGCAAAGAGACGGTGGACGCCTTCTTGTTCAACGAGTACCGCATCGAGGACGTGGTGGCGTATCGTCTGGAGCGGGACGGCGAGACGACCCTGGCGAGACGACATCAGGGATCAAGCCTTATCCAGGCCGTCAGAGCCGTTGATCTCGACATTCGGTGGTCAAAATGAAAGCCTTGCTCATCTTCTGTGAAGGCAACCATGACATCGTGTTTGTTCGTCGAAGCCTAGGTGCCGTCGCTGGGCTGGAGTTCATCAATGATCCCATTGACAAGCTCCCGTCGCCTTTTGGAGCGTTGCAGACTCCCAGGCACCCCAACGCCCCAGGCCGGGGTGTGTCCCTGATTGTGCAGCACTACTCAACAAGGGCGCTAGGCGGAGAGCGTTTGAGCCAAGCCGCTCATGCGCCTGCTCCGGCGTTTATCTGCGCCCTCCGCGACGCCTCGCGCGACCAGCTCGTGCTCCTTGTGCGCTGTGGCACGGATTCCGCGAAGACGAAGATCGTTGAGCTGTTGTCCAATCTTAGCGCGACGCTCTCCAACAGCTACGGCATGTTCGTGGTGACCGAGTACGCCGTCGCCTTCGTCTTCGATGCCGACACGTCTATCGCCGCGCGTGAGCAGACCTTCCGCGACGACTACGGAGGCACGTTCTCGGACGTCGACAGGCTGAGCCATGGCGGCTGGATTCGCCACGGCGACGTGCCCGTAGGGCTGTTCATCTTCGCCGATGACCACGGCAATGGCACCCTGGAGGCCGTGCTCGCCCCCGAGGTCGCCAAACGATGGCCCGGCGCTTGGACCGCCGCCGACGACCTCCTCAACAACCACTGTCCACCAGACGCAGCCGCATACACCAAACGATCCGAGCGCCTTAAGGCCCAGATGACCATCGCCGGGCAGCCCTACTTTCCTGGCGACCCGCTCTCCGTGGCGATTGATCGAGACAAGAGACAATTGGGTCTCCCCCCCGACGCCTTCCAAGGCCCCACCTCCCAAGCCCTCGTCACCTTCCTCCAGTCCGCCCCCTTCACCCCCTGAGCGGGGCAACCC
>DMNR01000187.1:0-2883 GCA_003452655.1 Actinomycetota bacterium
TGAACAGGGCATACGTCGATGGGTCTCCGGATCTGTCCGTGATCTGCTGGGCTGGGAACCTGAGGATTTCATCAGGGCACCATTCGAGGAGCTTGTCCATCCGGATGACCAGCCGAACGAGCACGTTGGCGGGGAACGTCCCGGCGAACTCTTCGATACCGGCACTGAGTTCCGAATCAAACACGGTGACGGGCGCTGGGTGTGGGTATCGAAGAAGTCGCGGCGCCTCATCGATGGCAGCCACATCGAGGCCTTGCGGTGCATCAACGACGAAGTCGCCGCCCGCCACGCAGCACAAGCCGCGATGGCTGATCTTGCGTACCGATCCAGCCATGATCTTTTAACCGGCCTACGTAACCGGGATGAAGTAATCAAGGCATTGACCGATGCCCTGATGCGTCGAAGTGACGATGACCAGGTTGCTGTCTTGTTTGTTGATATCGACCGGTTCAAAGAAGTCAACGACGGCATCTCCCATGCTGCGGGCGATGAAGTCCTTCAGAAGGTGGCAGCTGCCCTGGCAGCTCAAGTCAGCGACCGCGATTGCATCGGCCGCCTTGGTGGCGACGAATTCGCGGTTGTGCTGCGACGGGTCCCCGGTCAAGATGAAGCAACCTCGTTCGCCGAACAGTTGCGCGCCGCGATTTCACGCTGTGACTTCTGGAGCCACGGCCAGCGCGTGCCTGTGACCGTGAGCATTGGCGTCGCGGTTTCGCGGATCTCGCAAGGTGCACACGACATGCTCAGCGACGCAGACGCCGCTCTTTACCAAGCAAAGAACACGGGGCGAAACCGTTGGGAGCTCGCCGACGATTCGATTCGCGCAGCAGCCACCCGCAGGATCGGCTTAAGCGGGCGAATCCGTTCCGGAATTGATGCCGGGCAATTCCACGCGTGGTATCAGCCGATTGTTGACCTTACCGATCGGCGTGTGCTCGGCTACGAAGCACTCGCGCGATGGATCACCCCCGATGGCGTGATCGCCGCAAGCGAATTCATCTCAGCCGCCGAAGACTCCGGAATGATTACCGATCTTGGTCGGCTCGTGCTGTGCGAGGCCATCGCCCGGATCCCCTACCTGCCAGGCGATCAAATGATGAGCGTGAACGCATCAGCGTCACAGCTTGAGAGCGCGGGCTTCGCAGCCGGGATTCTTGAGCAACTGCGCTCATGCGGGGCGAACCCTGAACAACTCGTCGTGGAGATCACCGAACATTCGCTGCTAAATCTGGAGAAGTCCGCGCGCACCGACCTGCTTTCGCTAACTGACGCAGGCGTCGGCATCTACGTCGACGACTTTGGCACCGGTTACTCCTCGCTGGCAACGTTGCTCGACTACCCAGTGACCGGTCTGAAGTTGGATCGAGCATTCGCCCAGCGACTTGCCCAAGACGCAACCGGGCCAACAAGCCGACTGGTGTCCGGCCTCATCGAACTCACCGACCGGCTGGAACTTCGCGGGATCGCCGAAGGCATCGAGACCGCGAGGCAGGAGAGCCTGCTGCGCAAGCTCGGCTGGCACTGCGGGCAAGGCTGGTTATTCGGACATGCCGAACCGCCGCACGAATACCCGAAGGTTCCTTCGATGCGGCGGCCGGGCGAAACTCTCGCGGGCTCGGACAACTCAAGTGCGACCCTGTCCGACGCGGTCGACTAGCTAGCCGAGACATCCGAGCGGTGGATTAGCCACCCCACGGCTGCCATCCGCGTGACTTGTGGGTGCGCCACATGACGTAGTCCTGCGCCCACTTAGGTGCCTTGGCGGCTTCCTTGCTGAACTGCTTGCCACCGTGCGAACGCCAGGTCTGACCATCGAACTGCCATGCACCGGTGTACTTGCCGCTGCGTGCGGTGTACCGGTTGTTGCTCTCGCGCCAGCGAACCTGCTTGGCCTTCTTGGTGTTCGCAAACTTCTTCGCCGAGCTGATGTCCTTGATCTGCTTCTTACTCAAGTGGTACTTCGCGATCTCTTTCTGGCTGACGACTGGCGATGCAACGCTTAGCTCAGCGGCACTCGCGGGTGCAGCTCCGGCAGCGAGCAGGCCGCCGCCAAGGATCGCGGCACCAACAACGGGCACAGAAATACGAATAGCTGATGACTTCATAAGGAGAGCTCCAATTGCTGATGGAGTGCGGAATCATTGGCGCGCAACCTGCGACGAATGTCGGGTCTGCTGCGCCAGGCGCACAATCTGTCAGTGCACGGTGGGGGTCAGTGCCGACGCGGGTTCTGGTCTCTCGCGTAGCTCGCCTCTACCAACCGATCGTTCTCATCGTGGTCTGCCAGCTGTGCGGCTAACCTTCGGTCGAGTCCTCCATGCGGTGCAAGTAAGTGATGCCCGCCCCGACCGTGGACATATCGGACAGTCACCCATCCGGTTGACCTGTTGAGGCGGAGGTCACAACCTCACCCCTACCCGCAGTTCCCCATGGTGTTGCCCTTNNCGTGGGAGCGGCACGGTCGCACAAATTGGTCTACTGGTCTACTGGTCCGACCAGTGATACGGTGTGCGACATGTTCAGCGAAGTCACCACCAAACGAAGCGCGGATGCGGTCTTTGACCAGGTCTGTGAACAGATCGTTGGTGGTGGCCTTGAACCCGGCTCGACTCTTCCGGGTGAAAGGGAACTTTCAGCCCAGTTGAATGTGTCCCGCAGCGTCGTTCGTGAAGCCCTCCAACGATTAGCGCAGGCGGGGCTCATTGAAATCCGCCATGGTGGATCAACTCGAGTGCGGGACTACCAGTCGGGCACCGACATCGACCTGCTCGGACGGCTTCTTGTGCATTCCGACGGGTCGATCGACTCGGTCGTTCTGCGATCAATGTTGGAGATGCGGATCTGCATCGGCACTGACGCAGCACGCCTTTGCGCTCTTCGCGC
>DMNR01000187.1:3012-4281 GCA_003452655.1 Actinomycetota bacterium
CGAAATCGCTGACAAGCAGGACATCGATCTTGAGTTCTGGGCAGCCATCGTCAGCGGATCGCAAAACATCGGATACCGACTGGCCTACAACGGTCTCGAGGCTACGTACCGACCGATGCGTGACGTCATCGCAGCAGTCGTTGAGCCGGAACTCCGGAACATCGCTGGCCATCGCGCAATCGCTCGGTCAATCCGTGTCGGCGATGCTCAGGGAGCGGAATCCGCAGCCAAGTCACTGCTGGAAACGAGCTCCCACGAATGGGCGCAACTACTAGCGGCGTTGGAGTAATGATGAGCACAACAGCCACCCCGATCCGATTCAGCGGCAACACCCGCCTGCGCGATGCCTTTGCGACCTATCTCCGGTACCCAAGTCCACGACTACTGCTCGGCCTGCTTGTTGTCGCACTGGTTACCCGGCTTGCGGTGGGACGGTGGAGTTGGTGGGACTTGGGAGTTGTCGTCATCATGGTCGCCGCCCAACCCTTCGTCGAATGGGTGATCCATACGTTCATCCTGCATTTTCGCCCACGCGAGGTCGCAGGGCGTTCAGTTGATCTCCACCTTGCGAAGAAGCACCGTGTCCACCATCTGGATCCGAAGCAGATCGACGCTGTCTTCATTCCAATGAGATCCCTCGTGATTGGTTTGCCGATCTTGGCGTTCCTCGTGCTGGTGATCTTCCCTCTGCCGATCGCTCTGACGATCTTGCTCACCGAAGCCGCCATCGGCAATCTGTATGAGTGGACCCACTTCTACGTCCATTCCGGATGTAAGCCGAGAAACCGTTACGCCGCGTACATCGAGCGCGCGCACAGGCTTCACCACTACCGCAACGAGAACTATTGGATGGGTGTCACGAACCACCTCGGTGACCACGTCCTGGGTACCTTCCCCAACAAGGACGACGTTCCCGTCTCGCCCACAGCCAAGACCCTCGGAATCTCCGCTTCCGACTGACAGCGTCTGATAGCTCACGTTGCAGTTTGCCTACCGCTGCCGTGGGCATGACATTGTTGTGCACCCTTCAGCCACCCTGCGCCCAATCGGGCGCTTCTTGAGCCGCAGCTGGCTCGGGTTGGCGTATGGCGCAATCCTGCTGACGACATATTTCATCGCCGCCAGCATGACCGAGGGGCAGTGGGACAACGTCAGCCTCACCATCTCCACCAACATGACCAACATGGAGCACCACCCAGTGATGGTGCTCGTCACCAGCGCCCTGGTTGCCGATGGTTCGATCATCATGTGGACGACAATGACTGTCGT
>DMNR01000048.1:0-593 GCA_003452655.1 Actinomycetota bacterium
ATCCCCGGGCGCGGACCAATCCACGGGTCGCCCGGTGCCAGGGGTTGCCCGTCTCGACCAACCGGTCTGGTAGTCAACAGAGCGCCCTCGAACTCGAAGGTGAAATCAGGATTGACCCGCCCGCCATAGAAATAACGCGATGTGCCATCGTGGGCGACGGGAACCATCAGATGATGATACTCGTTGATGTAAAACACGCCGCCGCTTTGCCCACCGCAGGCTTGTTTGATCTGGTTCACCCGATCGACGATGTCGGTCTCACTGCTCTCGACGGCCAGATACATCAAGCCTTCACCAAGATCGTAATGAACGGTGACCTTCCATTCTCCATTGACCATCCTGACGCCGTACTTGGCCAACTTGCTGACATTCTGAGGCCATAGACCCCGGTATAGCGGATGCTCTGTCATCCTTGTCTCCCCTCGATCCAGCGTTCCCAGTTGCGAAAAATCGACGGTGCAACCCGTCCAACGTAATGAGGCTGCAGACTGCCGTCGCGTTCGTCTCGGTTCGTGATGACGTGACCACCAATGGTGATACGGACACGACCGGAATTCTCGCCGGGACGGGCCTTCTGGAAGCCCTCGAGTAAC
>DMNR01000048.1:666-3616 GCA_003452655.1 Actinomycetota bacterium
TGCTTTCAAGACCGATCGTTCCAGGCCCAGGCCAGCTGCTGCCGGGTGTCAGGTACCGAAGATTGGAAAAGTCGAGCACGTGGCAACCGTCACCGTTCAGGGTCAGCGCATCGCTGACCCGACCAATCAAGACACGCTCGGTCTCCTTCTGCAAGGGTTTCACGACGAAGCCGTTGGGAAGAAATACGATTCGTCCTCCTTGCCAATGCGCCTTGATCAGTTGCACGAGATCAAGCACCCCTCGAGTTTGTTGAGCGGTCCAGAATTCCCGACCGCCATCCGTGACAACATGGGCCCCGAGCTGCCCACCGCGAATCCGGAAGCCTGAGTTGTTCCCACGTGCCGGCGAATACGGTCCGAGCCAGCGAGGGAAAGGAAACGCTTCGGGCTGGAAGATCATGATGGGAACTCCAGTGGCGCGGATGCGCCGTCGAAGGTCAAGCGTTCGCCGCCAAGTTCGACCCAGTAAGTGGTGCCACCGTCCCAGCAGAGTTCGCGCACCGCCTGTTGCTTTTCTGCTTCGAGTTCGTGGATCCACTTGAGGAGATCCGCCTGCGTTTTGCCCGCCTCCGGCGACTGTGCCTTCTCCGGCGATCGGGCGAAGACTTCGTTGCGTCCGCGCTTGCATGCGATGACCCGGCGGCCTGACACGCTCTTGACCATCAGTCGTTGCGTCGTCGCGATTTCGGCGACCGGGTCGGGCAAAGCGATGTCGCCGAGGTAGGTCCAGACGGCATCATGGCCTGGCCCGTCGCCCGAGCGAACGATCAAGTGGCCACATGTGGTCCGCACAGCGCGCCGATATCGATTGGTCTCACAGATGGTCGCGATGACGTCGTGAGGTGCACTGACGAGCGATTCATCTTCAAGCCGCAAATTGCCCGCCTGATCGACCTTCATTTCGATGCCGGTTGGTTGCGCCGGATACGGCTTGCCGATGACCAGGTCTGTGGGGTCGATCTCGCTGCACGGCGGGAGATACTGCCTCGGCGCCAGGCCTTGCTCGACGAACGCTTCCTGCAAGGTCTGCAGACTCATCGGGATGTTGGCATCGGTCGCATCGGGATCCCACTGGAAGTAGCGATTGCGCTGTGCGCCAACGACAGACTCCCAGTCGGCCTTTTGATAGATCGACTCATCCTCGGTGTCACGGACATACAACACGAAGATGATGGCGCCGCCGCCACCCTCCTTTCGCCTCAGCATGCGCCCCAGGCTTTGAATTCTCTGACGAACCGAGCCGCTCGAAGCCGCAATGATGCCCAGATCAGCCGAAGGCACGTTGAACCCTTCAACCAGGGACTTGGCGCTGACGATGGTACGCGCTATCCCGCGCCGGAAAGCATCGATATTGCCGGTTCGGATTCCCTGAGGGAGTTTGCTGTGTTCGAGGACTGCGGGGATTCCATGCTCCAGCGCTGCCAGGAAGATGCGGTTGATTTCCTCAATGGATTCGTGGAAGACGATGACCTTGCGCCGACTGTCCTGCATCGCTGCGAGGAGGATCCGTATGGTCAAGCCGGCGCGAGAGTCGGCGCGGTAGACGAGGCGCTTTCTCTCGCTCGCCATGCCGATGAAGCGTGCAGCATCGCCACCGCCTTTTGTCGCTTGTGTCTGGCACCAGGGGATGAACGATTGCGAGCTTCGACTGCGCCGAAATGCCGCCTGCAGATCACGCCTGAGTTCCGAGATCTCACGGCTGAGACGTGCATAAACCACGTTCTCGTCTGCGTTCAGGGGCAATCCGACATGCCATACCTCGAAGGGCGTCAGGAGTCCAGCAGCAAGGCTTTGTCGCAACGAGAACTCGAAGATGATGGGGCCGAGCGCTTTGCCGACCTCGCTTTCCGCATAGACCTGATCGGACGGAACGGAGTCGTCGCCCTGATCTGTTTCCGGAGTGGCCGACAGGCCCAGCGCATACTTCGGGTTCGAATGGAAGATCTTGCTGGCTTCAGTGGCGTTTGCCCGGTGGCATTCGTCCACGACGAGCAGCATCCGGGAAGCCCAACTGGCCTTCTGCACAAATCCGGGCAACCGGTCCCGCGCAGAGTTGAGTACACAAATCAGGATACGAAGGTTGGCGGCGTCACCGACGTTTTCCCCCCCACCCATGAATCCGATTGTCGATGCGGGCAGATTGGCCGCAGCGAGCTCATCGCGCCATTGATGCATCAGGGGAATCGTCGGGACGACGATCACCAGCCGGAGGTCATGCTCCTTGTGATTCTGGAGTGCCTGCGCTGCGGCCAGTGCGAAGATCGTCTTGCCGCCGCCCGTAGCGACCTTAACGGTGCCCTTGCCACGCGCAAGCCACTTGTCCAAACAGTCGCGCTGCCAACTGTGAAGGGTGACGTTTTCACCGATCAGGCGCCACTGATCGGGGACTTCGACCGATACTGCCGGAACAACCTCGTTGGTGTCGTCTTCTTCCTCGTCGGTGTCGTTGTCCGGAGCTCGGGGGGCTCGTCTCTCGGCCAGGGATTGCCGAGTCAGCAATTGCTGAAGCAACAAGCGGTCCTGATCGCCAAACGATCCGTCCTGGGTGTCGCTATTTGCCATCATGGTAGACCAGTAGATTGGTCGCTGAATACAGGATCAAGTTGCCTTCTTCACACCGTGTCCAATACTTTCGCGGGCTGGGCGGCGGCAGCATTTCCGCTGCGGGTGCCGCACCGTCGGCCAGATAGACGCGAAGCCCTTTGAGGCTCGCCATGGGCGTTTGGGCGCCAGAGTAGGCAATGCCGACGTAGCGATCAAAAGCTGTCACAGAATCACTCGGCTCGATCGGAGCCAATTCAAGCGTAACGCCCCCTCACAGCAGCTCTTCCAGCCGCAAGCGGATGATCCTGCCCTTGACCGCCGGCAGCGCCTCGATTCCGGTAATCGCGGCATCGATGTTGCGTTCGCGGGTCTTGTGGGTAAGCATGATGATGTCGGTCTGCTCTTC
>DMNR01000248.1:0-2105 GCA_003452655.1 Actinomycetota bacterium
TGTTCTGCTGGCCGACGGCCGCGCTTGAGCATGAAGGCAAGCTTGGTCTGGTAGCGCCTACATATCCCAGTCACTTCTTTTTCGAACACGGATCTAAGAACAACGATGTTCTCGGCATCAAGGGGAAGGAAAAGGAAGGCAAGTGGTTTGCGGCATCGAGTCTGCGCAATCGTTTCATGGATCCCCGAGAGCTCGGGGATTGGTTGAATCACATCAGAATGTGTGTGCTCTTGTCGAGGGCGGTGAAGAAAATGCACATGATGGGTCTGGCCCACTCGGACCTCTCCTACAAGAACGTGCTTGTCGACCCATCCAAAGGCTTCGCCTGCGTGATCGACGTTGACGGCCTGGTTGTTCCGGGGAAATATCCACCGGACGTCGTGGGCACGCCAGACTTCATTGCTCCCGAGGTCGTGATGACCAATCACCTGGCGAAAGGCGACCCGAACAGGAAACTTCCGCGGCGGGAAACCGACCAGCACGCGCTCGCCGTACTCATCTACATGTATCTTCTCTACCGTCATCCGTTGCGTGGCGGCAAGGTTCACGACGTCGACGATGAGCAGCGCGACGAGTCCCTGACGATGGGAGAGAAGGCTCTCTTCGTCGAACATCCGACGGACAGGAGCAACCGCATTAGGGTCGCGGATGCCAAGCCCACAGAGCTGCCTTGGGCAGACACTGAGAGGATGCCATACACAATAACGGGGCCCTACTTGGCACCGCTGTTCCTGCAGGCGTTTGTGACAGGCCTCCACGAGCCCGGTATGCGCCCCTCGGCCAACGACTGGGAGACAGCGTTGGTCAAGACGGTCGATCTGATCCAGCCTTGCCAGAATCCGAGCTGCACCCAGAAATGGTATGTGTTTGACAATTCTACAAAACCACGCTGCCCGTTCTGCGGGACGCCTCACAAGGGCAAGTTGCCGATTCTCAATCTGTACTCGTCACGGAAGGAAGGACAATTCCGTCCGGATAACCACAGACTGATGGTTTGGACGGGGCAGTCCTTGTTCTTGTGGCATGCGAACAACCTTATCGCTCCAAACGAGAGGCTGACGGACTCTCAGAAAAAACGGGTGGGCTACTTCGTCCTGCACAATGACATCTGGTGGCTGGTCAACGAGGGGTTACCTGACTTGACGGAGATCAACGGCGCAAGCAAGACAACTGTCCCGATCGGAAACAAGGTCGAACTCAAGGACGGGCAGCAACTCCTCCTTGCCAAGGGTGAAGGGGGGCGCTTGGTGGTCGTTCAGATGGTTGAGAGTTGACAGTTGGCTCGACGCCATCGGGTTGGGTCGCGTTCGATCGGTCAAGGAGTGGTGCGCCCCAATCTTGCCAATTCGCCGGATCACAGCAACTTCGGGATCTCATCTAAATGCGGTACAAGTGCGGCCATGTGGCGAAGTGGGAACGTAACGCCGACTCATCCGCCGGCTTCGACATAGTGCGCTGCATGCAACCAGTCGTCCCAGACACCTACGTCGATGCTTCTGCAAGGAGCGATCGCCCCATCGTCGCCGCTTTCGACTTCGATGTCACGATGACGACACGAGACACCTTCCTTCCCTTCCTGAACAGGGCCTTCGGTAGGGCGAGGGTCAGCAGCGCGTTCCTACGTTTGGTTCCAGAAGCATGCAAGATTGTCGTTGGGGTCTCGGATAGAGACAAATTCAAGGAACTGCTGGTCAGCGAGCTGTTTTCGGGCGAGTGCGTCGCAAGGCTTCGCGAGGAGGGGAGGAGGCACGCCGCCGAAATTCTCGAATGGATAAGGCCTGCCGCACGCGCGAAAGCGGAGTGGCACAAGACGCAAGGGCACCGACTGGTAATGGTGAGCGCGTCTCTCGATCTATACCTTGAACCCGTCTGCCGAGAACTTGGTTTCGACGACTTGCTGTGCACACGTCCTTCGGTCAATCACTTAGTCTTTGACGGCCGACTTAAAGGATACAACTGCCGCGGTCCCGAGAAGGTTAGGCAGTTGATCGGACTGCTCGGCGATCTCTCGGAATGCGAGCTTCACGCGTACGGAGACTCTGCAGGAGATCGTGAGATGCTTAGCGCAGCGGACCACCCGAATTTGAGAGTATTTGAGCCCCGTT
>DMNR01000248.1:2184-3771 GCA_003452655.1 Actinomycetota bacterium
TGCCCATCCCGCCCCTTCTCAGCGCTCCGTACCGATAATTCCCAGGGCCCGTTCCTTCTCGCGGATGACTTCGCTCCCCGCCCCCATGAGCTTAGCCCGCTCAAGCCAACGGGTCATGCCAGCGACATCCTTGGCTGCGTGGCTCTTGTCGGCAAGGGCGAGATAATGGTCTACGATCTTGTTGGAAACAGATCGTACATCCTCGCCGCGGTACTGGCCCTTGGGGTCGATTTGACGGATGGCGTCCAGACACGCCTTCGCCGATTTCTCAGGAGGATCGGTGTATTGCGCCTTCTCGACGAACTGTGCGGCGCGGCGGAGTTGGTCGTCGATCTCCCCCTTGTCTTTGTCGGTGAGGATGACAGCGGCGGAGTCAACGACCTTAGTTTCCACTTTCGTCTGGACGACAGTCTTCTCGCCGCGTGTAGCCACAAAGCCGAAAACCGCTAGGGCAGCCACGACGGCAATGGCGACGAGCGGTACGAGCCAGCGTCTGGTCTCGGTGTCGCGGCGAACACCGTTCACCTTGCAGAATGAATTCACATACTCCTCGGCCACGCGAGGATCGAGCCCCTTGCGTTTCTGGGAGGCGGGCGTCAGCACCTTGTCCAGAGCGTCCCGCTCCTCCTTGCCGTCAAGCCGCTTGTCATTGTCGGTGAATTGGTGCAAGAGACGGTCGAGTTCATCAAGCAGGACGCGCTCACAAACGGCGCCGACCTGATCGAGCTCGGAGCGAAGGACTAATTCGGTGTCTTTGACCGCAATGCTCCGGGCAGCCGCCTCTTCCTTGATACGCTTTTCCTCGTCACGGTCGAGATAAAAGTCGTCGTCCACCGCAGCGTGAACGCGGTTCTTCAGCCATGCTTGGTCGTTCGGATTCATTTGTTCTCCCGTTTCATCGAGTGATTCGCCCCGTCAGGGGATTTCCCAGCGCAGGAACCCGACCTTAACCTTGACACGGTTTGCCCTACAGAACTCGACAACACGCCTTTCGGCGGTGTCGAATACAAGTCCCTTCGAGTAGCCAGACTTCGGTCGGCAAACGATTTGAATGGCGTCAGCGCGTTCCTTCTGGTCGAGCTTCTTGTCGTTGTCGGTGAATCTTCTTAACAGGCCGTCAAGCTCCTCTAGAAGCTTCGTCTCGTTTGCGCATCCAAGGGAATCGAGTTCCATGTCGGTTACGTGGCCAGCCGTCGACGAGTCGAGGGCGAGATCGTTTACTCCGTAGCGGATCAACTCGAACCGCAGTGCGGAGTCGCAGTAGGCCTCGACCACGCGCTGGGCGACCCTCTGGCGGAGCGCCTCCACGGGGTCGCCCCCCACAGCCCCACCGGAGGCGGTCTGTGACAGTGTCGCCTGGTGTGACGTTTTGGACAGGCTAATGGACATGTTTCGCTACAGTCGTGTTTAGAATGAACTGAGAAAACTATCTGATATATTACCATAGCCAAGTGGCATCGACGGAGAGCTTTGACTCCAACAAGCCAGACTCAATGATCGGGATCAGGGCTGCGGCGGCTCTGAGACGATTGATTTCCGGGGTTGGCGGAGGAATCTGCTTTGACATGCTGCCATTCTAGCGAGGAG
>DMNR01000248.1:3909-4165 GCA_003452655.1 Actinomycetota bacterium
GACTTGGATTTCCGGAGCCTTCGCCCCAAGATAATGGCTACTGCCGCCTTTGCGCCCACCGACTGTCGATAGCCCAATTTGCGCACCGCTTGAGATAGGTCTACGGCCTCGCCCAGGCGGATTCCGAGCTTTCGCCCCAAGGGACCCCTATCAGACTTCAGGCCGAAGCCAACCTTCACAATCGTGGAGGATTCGATGACGCTCTTGAGAAAGTCGATCGGCGTTGAGGGGCCGACCTGAACGATGAATGCGTGCT
>DMNR01000248.1:4370-4838 GCA_003452655.1 Actinomycetota bacterium
TTTCTGTGTCGAAGCCAATGAATCGCGCTGCGGTGAGAGCACGAAGTGCGAACTCGATCTGCGTAGTGCTCTGGACCAGGTGGATATGACTCAGAGGCAGCCCTTCGAACAGGGGCAGGCTCGCGATGTCATCCCTAGATGGCCGGGTAAGCGGTGTTGTGCCATCCATGAAGGGCCTCACCAATAGCGTTGATCACCCGGCAGGAGGCGCAGGTCCAACCGCCAGTGGTAGCAAGAGCCCCTGTTGAACGAAAGCGCCTAGACGACGGTACTTATGGCGATTGTAAGCGAGAACTGCCGACTATCTCCCCGGACCTGGGATAGTGCCGAAGCCGTGTCACCCTCGGACACCAAACCGCACCCTCTGCCCCGCCCACTCCACCGGAAACGGCAGCATCAGATCCTTCAACGTCAGGTTCGCAGGCTGCGTCCCCACCAAGATCGCTTCCACGATGTCCGGCGCCAGCA
>DMNR01000052.1 GCA_003452655.1 Actinomycetota bacterium
GCAGAGGTCGCAGTCACCGATTCGGCGATACCTGCCCGCCGTGGGTATTCGCCGCGTCTACGACGCGTTCGCGCTGGCCGTTGGGGATGCAGTGGTGAAGGTCGAGTCGGCAGCCAACTTCACGCTCGCCTGTACGCCGATCGTCTCAGCTGAACTGACCGTGATAGCACTGGTCGGAACTCCCAGTGTTCGGGCAATCTGTTCCCCGGTGGCTCGACCAGCTTCGTTCGGGATGAAGATTTGAGTCTTGGCGATTGTGGCCAACTGGCCGCCCCACACGAGCGAGAGTCCCTTGGCGGTGAAGGCCCTGCCCGCCTCATCGATTGCGTCGTACTCGGCACCGGCAGCGAATACGCGCACGCGGGGCAATGCCCCGTCCTTGCCCGGGACCAGCACAGACTCCGCGAACAGTCGCTCCACCGTGGGCTGCGTTCCGACCGGAATCACCGTGTAGATGGCAGTGGAACCGGTACCTGCGACTTCGGCAGTTGGAGTCCCCTTGGCCATACTCTGCGCAGCCAACGAGGTCTGGGCATCCAGCAGCGCCTGTGAGACCTGCTCGGGGGTCAGGCTGATTCGCGAAAGCGAACCGAGGCTTCCAACAATGCTGCGGACCTTGTCGAGGTTCCCTGGCAGTTTGAGTAGAACCTGAGTCCACACATCGTCGAAACGGGCCATCCTTCCGGCTTGCTCTTCATTGGGATTCAGCGCGATCACGTACTGCGCCGCTGCCGGGCCGAAGATCTTCCGCTTACCCGCCTTCACCACAACGGTCGACTTGCCATCAGCATCGATTACCACAATCGGAACGGGTGAGTTCACGGTCACCCCTCCGACCGAATCCACGAGTGCGGCAAATGCCAGGCGATCGAGGATGAATGCCCCGTCGACGGTGAAACCCAATTCGTTGGAAACGTCGCGCGAGACATCCCCTGGTGAGAATGGTCCCCGTTGTGCCAGCGACACCGAACCTGCAGCGTTGACTGCAATTGCGAGACCTGGCTGAACCGACAACCAACTGCCGATTGGGGTGGAGTTTGACTGATCGATAGATCCCATCACCACAGAGTCAGCGATCAACCCCGTGTCGTCCCTCACGGCAACCAGCATGGTGTTCTGCTTGGGCGCCACTGGGGTCGTCGAGGTCGGGGTCGGTGTTGGTACGGGGTCAGGAGTCGCTGACGTGCGCAGCACCACTGCGAGCGCGACCAGCACGAGAAAGATCACCAGGATCCCGATTGCAGCGAGCAGGCGCCGACTCATGACGACACCTGCGAATACAACCCGCGCTTACGGATATAGCTGACGACCTCCGGCGTAGTCAGGTCATCGACCGACATGCCATCGAGGAGGCGGCGGCGAATCAGTGTGGAAGAGACATCAACACCGGGGATCGTCACCAACTTGATGCGCCCGCCGCTTTGTGGGAGCTGGGCATCGAGTTCGTGACCTGGCCGGGTGACTCCGACGAAGGTGGCGAGTTCGAGTAGCTCCGGGTATTCGCGCCAGGTGGGCAGTCCGCTCAATGCATCCGCACCGGTCACGAAGTAGAACTGCGAGCCCGCGAACCCAGGATCTCCGGACAGTTCTCGCAGCGTATCGATGGTGTAGCTGGGGCCCTCGCGGTCGATTTCGATGCGGCTGGCATCCAGAGATTCGTCAGTGGCGGTGGCTAGCAAGGCCATGGCGTAGCGATCCTCTCCCGAGGCGGAAACGGCGGCCTTCTTCTGCCACGGATCACCAGCAGGTACAAGGATCAGTCGGTCAAGTTTGAGGACGTGAACAGCTTCCCGCGCCGCGCTCAAATGTCCATTGTGGACAGGGTCAAATGTCCCACCCAGGATTCCGACACGGTCAGCCACGTGTCGAACCCTAAGGGGTAACGGTCAGCGGTCAGCGTTCAGGCGGGTGACCGCAAATACGGCCGCACTGAAGACCACAAATGCGATGAGCATGTAGGTCCATTCGGTGCCGTAGTACTCAATATTTGTGGGAACCGGGTCGCTAGCACTGGCACCACCGGGGTAGGTGCCGTTGGCCATCTCCGTCGCAGAAGCAAGCAGACTCAAGAACATGGGGTCACCATAGCGCGCTCCGTTTAGGAACGCACCTGACCGTCGCCTGTTACGACGTATTTTGTGGTGGTCAATTCCGCGAGGCCCATCGGACCTCGCGCGTGCAGCTTCTGTGTCGAGATGCCGATTTCTGCACCAAACCCGAATTCGCTGCCATCCGTAAACCGGGTGGAGGCGTTGACCATGACTGCCGCAGAGTCGACCTCTGCGGTGAACTTCGCGATCGCGGCTGCCGAATCGCTGATGATTGCTTCGGTATGTCCGGTCGACCAACGCCGAATGTGAGCGATGGCTGCGTCAATCGACGGCACAACCCCTGCCGAAATATCCAACGAGTAGTACTCGGCCGCCCAGTCCTCATCTGTGACGGTTGGCACTTCGATCCCCAATTCCTTGCCAGCAATCACCATCGCATCGTCACCGTGAACTGTGACGCCGGCGTCGGCCAATGCGCTCAGAGCAACCGGCAGGAACCTGTCCGCGATGTCTGCGTGGACCAACAGAGACTCCGCTGCGTTGCAGACGCTCGGGCGCTGCGTCTTGGCGTTCAGCAGGATTGACACCGCCGTTTCGATGTCTGCGTCCGCGTCGACGTAGACGTGGCAGTTTCCAACGCCGGTCTCGATGACAGGGACAGTCGCATTCTCGACGACCGAGTTGATCAGGTCCGCACCGCCACGAGGGATGATCACGTCGACGAACCCGCGAGCAGTCAGGAGTTCCTTCACAGACTCGTGGCTCGTCCCGGGCACAAGTAAGATCGCGTCCGGGGTGATCTCCGACTGCTCCAGTGCCTCGCGCATCACCCCGACCAGAACCGTGTTGGAATCGAACGCCGACGACGACCCTCGCAGCAATGCAACGTTCCCGCTCTTCAACGCAAGCACTGCGGCATCAACAGTCACATTCGGGCGAGCTTCGTAGATCAT
>DMNR01000079.1 GCA_003452655.1 Actinomycetota bacterium
ACACTCTCGATTGGGTAGAGCCCCATAAGGCAACCCGTTCCGCACGTGCTCGGGCTCGGTGACCTCGTCCGCATCCTCCCAACGGTGGAGCAAGTCGAACAAGACCAGCGCTTAGTCCGATGTCAGTGAGATGGTCGCACCGGCCTCGTTCATGAGACACATTCTGCCCGAGTCCTTCACGCTCACTTCGAGTTTGGATTGGTCGTCGCGCGGCGAAGTGAGGCATCAGTCTCTCACGGGTGGGCGTCGACGTCCGACCCGGGTGTGGCGTCGGGACGAGCCGAGCCGAGCATCTCCGGTCGTCCGGCGGCGGCGAGTGTGGAACCTGCGGTGGAGGAGGGCTGGAGCTGGGCAAGAGAGCGGCGCCATCCTTCGGCAGTTTGACGAGTCTTCCCTTGTCCGCGCGAGGACGGCCCCATGAGGCTGCGAGGGGAAGTGAAGGAGCCCACTACGATCCCTACGATGAATCACTCCCCCGGTCGATAAGGGCTGATAGTTCGGCGGGCTTGATAGTCATTATCCCGTGTCGCGCTGCAGCGTTCTCGACTGCACGGTCATTGGTCACGATAGACCACTCGTCTTCGAACAGCGCGCCCTCGTTCGCAGCAATCGCATCGAGCGCAGACGCCACCAGACCGGGATCGGCCGTGCCCTTATTTGCATAAAGGTCAACAAGCGTGGTATCGCCGGCGGCGACTCCGGCCATCACCGTTCGAATCTGCACCAGGACCGCAGGCGTAAGGGGGTAGGCGCTCGCCTTCAATTGTGCGAAGTCGGGATGTCCTCCACCTTCGCGCAGGACATCGGTCGTAACGTGACAATAGGCACGAAAGAAGTCACTGGCCACTCTGTGGTGCTTCAATGCGATCAGAGCGTTGTTGTCCACGAGGTATCGGCTAGTCATCCGACGGCCTCTCGGAAGTCGCCGAGCTGCGACCACGCGAGCTTGTTGAAGAACATCACTCGCCTAAATTCGGCCGGGGTCACCCTCTTGGCGTCCAGGATTGCGAGCATCCGACGCGAGCACTCAATCCCATTGTAGTTCACAAGTGCCTTGACAGGTGCGGGACTCCGCATAACTGACTTCGGCCGGTTTTTGTACTCGTCCTCAAGTACGTCCATGAACTCAACAAAATCGCCATGCTCGATGCGCCGCAGATGGCGCGCACGCATGGCGACGGCGCTGGGGGTGACCTTGAACTTGGTTGCTGCTTTCTTGAGTGCGTCCAGGTCGGGGAAGTTCATGTCCCGCAGTTCGGCGCTGGGCATGAGGATCTCTGCCGCTATCTCGTAAGCGCGCGGGGAGTTCTCATCCTTCGTGTGGCCATCGTAGTTGACGGGCGTGAATGTCTCTTGACCGATGAGCACGGTGAGGAGCACTAGCGTGAACAGTCGTCGTCCTGCCGGCTCGAGGTGGTCACCCTCGTTTCCGGTCGCGAGGAAGATGAACGGCACGCGCTTGTCTTTGATTGTCATTCCACTGAACTTGGCGCGTCTCGGAATCTCTTGTGGCATGTGGTGTTGGGCGCTGCGAGAGACCAGAACCTGGTTGGACTCCAGCCGTCTGATTAGCAGTTCGACGGCGGCCTCTTTGCTCTTCGCGGACCTGATCTCCGAGAGGTCGAGCCCCAGGACTCTGAGCAGGCGAGCGGCGTCGTCGGCCACGGGTCGCCTCGACTTCCTTACCAGCCCAACCAGCGGATTGCGCCGCAGGGTCGGGTCGTAGCGGCGCAGCAGCTCCTGCTTGCGCATCAGGTCCTTTACGATGAGCTCCACATCGCAGAGTTCGACCTTGTGTCGTGAGTGCATCGAGAACGACTTCTTGGTGAAGCCCGCCATCAGTTTGTCGGTCTTCAACCTGACCTGCACATCGACGACATCGCGCGGTGCGAAGAACAGCGGGTAGGGAATCTGCGCCTGGTAGGTCAACTTGAGGAACGTCTTGAACGGCATCGGCTGCCCATCGAGGGCTTTCCGGACGTCCGAGTAGCTGGCAACGACAGAGTTGCGGAAGAGGCTGACAAACACCTCGCGGTCGAGAGAAACCCGGGCACCGTTCAGGACCAGGACGACCTCCTGAGACGCTACTTTCATTGTGTGTCCCTCCGGTTCGCTCGCCGGTGAGCCAAGAGTACTGGGCCGGCAGCGGAGAAGCTTGCAGCCCACCGCGGGTAGAAGCGAGGGCGTATGGTCAGCGGCCGCGGGCAAGGCAAGCTAAGCCAGCGATGCTATGCCGTAATGAGCAAGGATGGGTCGCCGAGAGGGTGAGTCGTTGAGTCGAAGAAATCGAGTTTGTGCCTGGGAAGCGGCTGAAGCAGGCGGGCCTTGTTTTCGATGATCACTTCATCGTTACCGGTTGGGTACATGGAGATGGCTATGCGACGCCTTGCACCCTCCTCCAGCGCGGTCAAGATGTGTCGGTCCTGGTCGGCTAGCGCTTGTCCGAACACAACAGTTGGCGATTCGTCCGTTCGGAGTTCATCGAAGCAGAACGACAGGCAGACGGACTGCCGGATGGTTCGGCTCTTCGCCGCCCAGGTACCTTCGCTCACGAACAGGGGGCACCGACCATCCGTCGGCCCGTACTTCGACGCGATGTCCAGCAGTCGACCAGACGCGTGGGTCCATTTCCCGTTCTCGCCGGTACGGTCGTCCTGCCACAGGTGTAGCCCGCCATGCAGGTACAACACTCGGGTGGCTTTGCTGCTCCATACTTCACAGTTTGTCGGATCAAAGCGGTCTCCAGCCCAGAATAGGTCCAAGATGTTCGTGGTGACGTTAGTCGATGTCTGCTGTGCCCACATGTGGCTCCAATACAGGATCAGGTCGTAGCTGGTTGTGTACACGGACCGGAAGCTGTCCATCTGGGTCGCGATGCGGTCATGAGTCCCCGGAGGGAAGGCTACCCACGGAACGTGAACATCGCCGACGGTCTCGAACAACGCATCCCGAACCTGTTCGTAAGTCGCATCTACGCGAGTCGTGGATTCCCTCAAGGCCCGAAGTGTGATGTTGGCGTGGTGCAGACACTCGAGTCCATGCTCGAAGTTCGTCGTACCCAGTTCCTCAAAGCTGGATTTCGCTTCTGAATTCAGATTCGCGGGCGGCGTAGAGGCTCTTGTAGCCGAACCCTGGCCACAGGTTCATGCTCAACCCGTTGCCAAGAAGCAGGGTTGACCACTCATCGTCCGCCAGGGCAGGCCAATCGGCCAACTGTCCGTGGATGGATGTGACCACGTCGTTCGCCTCCCGGGATTCGGATGTCGGTCCTCCAAAGATTATGCCAAAGTCTGATGAGGGCCTGGCGGGCCGTGGAGTTCAGAGGGCGAGTTCGGCCGTCCTCCGCTGGTGGCGAAGTATGCGGTTCACGTTCGTTCAACGAAGACCATCAAGGGGAAGCTCCGCACTTCCAGGTGCCCGCGAATCTGGACCTCGCCGGGCGACCAAGGCTTTGCCCGTGGGCCCCAGCAGTGCATGGGCAAGCGCCTCACGGCCCTGATTGGCGGTCGGGGCACCCTTTAGCGCCTGTGCCTCATCCGCCGAAGGTCGTTCAGACCGAAAGTTCTTCCGCAAGGGGCCCCGTTGGCGCCGAAGGGGATTTGCTTGCGCGTGGTACGGATCGCGAGTTTCTCGTGAGCCCGAATAGCGGCGGAGAGTTCCCTTGAGGTCGGCGACGTCCTGGGCGAGTATCTGCACGTCGTGGTTCACGCGCGCGAGAAGGTCCTACGGTGATGACCATGCCACGCCGTGTCGAAGACATCCTTGCCCACGCCGACGACCTGGCAGCCAGGTTCGAAAGCTACGAGCCTGACCCTGCTCACGAACTCGACGCCAAGGCTGTTGGCCTTCTGCGCGCCGCCGTTGCCGAGCGGTCTGATGCCGAGCGTCACATGGTTGACGCGGTTAAGGCTGCCCGCGCCGCCGGGCTGTCCTGGTCAGCGATCGGTGCGTTCGTCGGCACCTCCGGCGAAGCCGCGCGCCAGCGCTATGCGAACAAGGTCGCCTAACCAAGCGTCGCCAGCCAAGTCCGACTACCCCTCAACGACCCACGGTGCGGGCGAGGAAGCCGAGGATGTCGGCGGTGACTTCGTCGCGGTTGGTCTCGTTGAGGAGTTCGTGGCGCGCGTCGGGGTAGATCGTCACGGTCACGTC
>DMNR01000133.1:0-454 GCA_003452655.1 Actinomycetota bacterium
GACTTGCCGCATCCACTCGGGCCGATCACGGCCATTCGGGAGCCCGGAGCCAACGTAAAAGTCACGTCCGAAACGGCAGCGACACTCGACCCAGGCCACGTCACGCTCACGTCTTTGGCAACGAGTACAGGCGGTGTGCGGTCGGCGAACTTGGGCAGATCAATGAGGTCGGCAGGATCTGGGACGGGGTCCGGGCGATCCAGCAGGTCGACTATCCGATCAGAACTCGCTTGCGCCTTGGCAAGCCACAATGCGGCCGACGGCAGGCCAACAACGATTTCGAAAGCGACCAACGGAATGAGGACGACGACGGCCAGGTTAACTCCGCTCAGTTGCCCGGAGCCCACTGCTGGGACCGCGACCAGAATCAGGCCCAGTAAAGCGAGTCCCTGAGCAGCGGCGCCAATAGCAGCGGCAACACCCATACCTCGGGCCGCCTGCGACTCCTCGATCA
>DMNR01000133.1:637-2596 GCA_003452655.1 Actinomycetota bacterium
GCCCAACTTTGCCGGTCACCCAAGGCGCAATAATTCCGGCGATGAGCAGCGCCCCGAGCAGAATCAAGGCTCCAAGCGGCAGCAACCACCCGATAAGGGCGATCACACATGCGCCCACGACGACGGCTGTGGCGGCGGGCAACACCGTTCGCAACCCAAACTCGGCGCTCGTGTCGACGTCGTCAACCAGCCTGCGAAGTGCATCCCCACGCCGCACTCCACGCATGCCCGCGGGAGCAACCACCGCGACGCGCTCCACGAGCCGTACACGCAGATCAGTCAGGCCACGCAACGCCGCACTGTGAGATACCAAACGCTCCCAGTAGCGGAAGACTCCCCTGCCTAGACCGAAAGCACGGACCGACACCACAGCCACTGACAGGTAGAGAATCGGCGGCTGCTGCCACGCGCGAGAAATGAGCCAGGCACTAGTGGCAATAAGTCCAATGGCACAAATCAGCGACAAGCTGGCCAACACTACGGACAACAGCCCCCGTCCCCGGCGAGGCTTGATCACCGCCCATACCTGCCTCAGGTGTGATCGATTTCCCCCCTCACTGGGAGCAACGGTTGTCACCGCGGTCATACCCGAACTCCGGCGAGGTCCACGACGTGATCTGCCAAGTCGACGAGGGCAGGCCGGTGGGCGACGACAACCACAGTCCGCGTCTTGGCTAACTCAGAGACTGCGGCGATCACCAGCGCCTCAGACTCGGCATCCAAGGCAGCCGTAGGCTCATCGAGGAGCACCAGTCCGGCACGTTGGCAGATCGCCCGCGCCAACGCAATACGCCGTACCTGCCCGGCGCTCAGTGCCCGTCCACCCTCGCCAATCGCGGTGGACAAGCCATCCGGCAGCTCGGAAAGTAGACCCGTCAGGCCGACGACGTCGAGTGCGTGGCGCACCTGTTCGTCTGTCGCTTCCGGATTCGCCAATCGCACGTTGTCGCTAAGCGTGCCGGTGATCATCGTGGGATCTTGGCCAACCCAGGCAACCGCCTCACGCCACGCATCGGCGTCGTACTCCCTCAGTTCAACCCGCGAACCATCCGACTCAACCCAGACAGACCCCTCAGTGGGATCGATGAATCGTTCGAGCACCGAAATCGCGGTGGACTTGCCACACCCTGAGGGCCCGACGAGCGCGGTCACCGAATGAGGCGGAACCGTGAAGCTCAAGTCCGAGACCGCCAGCTCATCACGGCCTACATATCGGACGCTAGCGTCGACAAACGCTATGGACGCGAAGGCCAGATCAGGAACGTCCACCAGCGGACCACTCGTGGGGGGATCCTCCTCCAAGATTTCAATCATCTGCCGAGCCGCTCCCAGCCCCTCAGCAGCCGCGTGAAAGTGCGTGCCGACCATGCGCAGCGGTAGATAGACCTCAGGAACCAGAATCAACACCAAGAGGCCGGATTGCAGGGTCATCGTGCCCTCAACGAGACGCAGTCCAATCGACACGGCCACCATCGCGACTGACAACATCGCAAGAACCTCAAGCACCAGCGCCGACAGAAACGAGATCCGCAGCACCCCCATCGTCGTCGACCTGTAACGGTCTCCGATCTCTCGCACGGTCTTGGCCTGTGCACCCGCGCGTCCGAAGGCCTTGAGCGTGCTCATCCCGGCAACGACGTCGACGAAGTGACCACTAAGCCGCGACAGGGTTGCCCACTGCTTGTCTACGCGACCCTGGGTGTACAGGCCGATCAGAATCATGAAGACCGGGATCAGCGGGACTGTGACGAGCACGATTACTGCTGCCAACAGATCTTGGGTGAGGATCACGAGACCCACACTTAGCGGGACCATGACGGCCAATACGAGTTGTGGCAGGTAGCGGGAGAAGTAGGCATCGAGCCCATCAACTCCACGTGTGGTCAATTGAGTCAGCTCCGCAGAGTTCTGACGTGACAGCCAGACAGGCCCCAACCGCATCACATGGTCAAGGACTCC
>DMNR01000133.1:2711-3391 GCA_003452655.1 Actinomycetota bacterium
AACGACCGATGCACCGATAAACCCCCGGGTTGCGCTTGCGTAGCGCATTAACCGGGGGTCGAACGGTCTCATCCCACTGGGACGGATGGCCTCTCCTCAGGATAGTCAAGTGAACCTTCGTCAGGACTTGGTATCACATCCGCATTGATGCGCTGGCGGAAGATCCAGTATGTCCATGCTTGGTACACCAGAACTATCGGTACGAAGATCACCGCAACAATCGTCATGACTTGCAGCGTGTACTCGGTACTAGACGCGTTGTCGATCGTCAGTGAGAGCGAAGGATCGTTCGACGCTGGGAACACATTCGGGAACAGCACCCAGAACAGGAACACAACGGCACCGACCAAAGTGCCTGCGCTGAGGATGAGGGCCCACCCGTCGCGGCCGACCTTGTGGGCAATGATGCCGCCCACCCAAAGGAGCGCACCTGCGATCACCAGGATCCACGTAGCAGGCTTGTCGCTGTACGCCAACTGCGTCCATACGAGGAAGACAACAGCGAAGACGGCAGCGATCAGGCCCAGCGGCGTGGCTACCTTCTTTGCGCGATCGTGAATCGTTCCTGATGTCTTGAGTGTGAGGAACACCGCACCGTGAGTGAGGAACAGGAACAGTGTCGTCAATCCGCCAACAAGTGCGTATGGATTCAGCAGGTCGAAGAACCCACCGGCGTACAA
>DMNR01000133.1:3583-3834 GCA_003452655.1 Actinomycetota bacterium
GCAACACCCCACAGCAACGCTGGAACGAATGAACCAATCCAAATCGCCACGTCGTAACGCTTGCGGACCTTCAAGTTCGACAGCTTCGAGCGATACTCGAATGACACACCTCGAATGATCAACGCCACCAGGATCAGCAGCAGTGGCAGGTAGAAGCCACTGAACATCGTTGCGTACCACTCTGGGAATGCGGCGAATGTTGCGCCACCAGCAACTAGTAGCCACACCTCGTTGCCGTCCCAGACCGGGCC
>DMNR01000201.1:0-388 GCA_003452655.1 Actinomycetota bacterium
CCCTCTCCCTCTCCTACTCCTACTCCTACTCCTACTCCTACTCCTACACCTACACCTACGCCAGAGCCCGAGCCGACAACGCCTCCTGTTTCCACCTGGCCTGCGACCGTGTTGGTCGGCACTTCGGCACGAGGACGCCCGATCTACGCGGTACGTCAGGGAAATCCGGCGGCGTCAAAGATCATGCTCGCAGTCGGCGTCATTCACGGGAACGAGAAAGCGGGAAAGAAGATCATCACTGCGGTACGGGGTACTCCTATTCCTGTCGATGGAGACGTTCAGGTGTGGACAATCCAGTCGATGAACCCCGATGGGATGGCTGCTCGGACTCGCCGAAACGCTCGCAGTGTAGATCTGAACCGCAACTTCCCGACCGGATGGTCACGAA
>DMNR01000201.1:630-4320 GCA_003452655.1 Actinomycetota bacterium
GTTCATGTCTAACCTGCGACCCGACGCGATGTTCGTCTACCACCAGGACTGGAACATGGTCCTAGGAACCTGCAACTGGAAGACACGACCGTATGCCCTGCGGTACGCCAAACTCACCGGACTCAAACGCGAAGCCTGTGGCCGCGCGTCCTACACCGGCACCATGGGCTCCTGGTACAACTCCAACTTCCCGGGCTACATGCTCACCGTGGAGCTTCCAGGCTCGAAGAAGGTGACGGCGAAGAGGGTCACTAAGTGGCGCAACTCCGTCATCACATCATCGCGGGAACTACTCGACATCGATCCCACACCGGTCACACCCGTCGATCCAGTAACCCCTGTCACGCCGGTCGAAGAGACCGAAAGCGGCACGAGCTAGCGAGCCTTCACCACGACAGTCCCCGCCGCCCGATCCTGCAGACCGCGGCCATCGCGATCCCAGATCACAGCGGGGATCACCAGACAAATCAGAAGCGTACGAACTAGCGCACGCCAAGGGTTCACATACGGCTTGCCGAGAGCGATGACGCGAATGGCGAGGATCCGCTGCCCGAAGGACGCCCCTCCCAGCATCGTGAGTGCTGATTTCATGATGAAGAAAACGATGAGAGTCGCCACACCCGACTGTTGTGTCCCGTAGGCAAACTGAGGGAACATCAGATGCGCAACCAACGCCGAGGCGAACCAGTCAATGAACAGGGCACCGAAGCGTTTGCCGTATCCCGCGACGGATCCAACGCCATCCGGAGGAAGGCCCAGGCGCTCCCCGCGGTAGCCAATATCGATCCCGGCGGCATCAAGCGCCGCGCGCGGTCCAGAAACCCAGGTGGCAACATCGCGGCGATCCATGTGAGAAGGCTAACTGCTACATAGGCTTTGAGCTATGTCCGACCCTAAATCAAATGCTGTGTAACAAGCGCGCAACAATCGAGACACCGTGCCGACACAGCCTCGACTTAGGTTCTATTCACAGGAAGGCGGCACGAGTCGCTGGAACAGGCGTCGCGCCACACCCGGCAGCAGCGCAGATAGCCAAACGAAGTTGCGGGCAATTGCCCGTGGCGAAAGGGAGCGGTGAATGTCAAACAAGCCGAATTTTCAGACAGCCGAAGATGTGCAGAGATTCATCGACGCAGAAGACGTCAAGTTCATTGACGTTCGGTTCTGCGATCTGCCCGGCGTCATGCAGCACTTCAATGTCCCAGCAGCAACTGCCACCGAAACTGGGCTCTTCACTGACGGCCAGATGTTCGATGGATCGTCGATTCGTGGATTCCAAGCGATCCACGAATCGGATATGAAGCTGATTCCAGATGTGACGACGGCATACCTCGACCCATTCCGGGCCGAGAAGACGCTGATCATCAACTTCTCGATTCGGGATCCATTCACGGATGAGCCGTACAGCCGCGATCCACGTCAGATTGCAGCGAAGGCCGAGGCTTACCTGCAGTCGACCGGCATCGGCGACACGGCCTACTTTGGTGCCGAAGCGGAGTTCTACGTCTTCGATTCCGTGCAGTACGAAACCTCAGCGAATACCTCGTTCTACAAGGTCGACTCGATCGAGGGCGCATGGAATACCGCCGCCTACGAAGACGGCAAGAACTTGGGCTACAAGACCAAGTTCAAGGGCGGCTACTTCCCGGTTCCGCCGCTTGATCACTACGCCGATCTGCGCGACCAGATGTCGCTCAACCTCATCGATGCTGGCTTCGAGCTCGAGCGTGCTCACCACGAAGTTGGTACTGGTGGCCAGGCCGAGATCAACTACAAGTTCAACTCACTGTTGAACGCGGCCGACGACATGATGAAGTTCAAGTACATCATCAAGAACACAGCCTGGGCGGCCGGCAAGACAGTGACTTTCATGCCGAAGCCACTGTTCGGCGACAACGGTTCGGGCATGCACAGCCACCAATCGATCTGGAAGGACGGCAAGCCGCTCTTCTACGATGAGATGGGTTATGCAGGTCTGTCGGACATGGCACGCTGGTACATCGGTGGACTTCTTCGCCACGCTCCTGCGCTGCTCGCGTTCACCAACCCGACGGTGAACTCGTACCACCGTTTGGTGCCAGGCTACGAGGCCCCGATCAACCTGGTGTACAGCCAGCGCAACCGCTCGGCATGTATCCGCATCCCGATCACTGGATCGAACCCGAAGGCCAAGCGCCTCGAGTTCCGCGTTCCGGATCCGTCGTCCAACCCCTACATCGCGTTCTCGGCGATGTTGATGGCTGGCCTCGACGGAATCAAGAACAAGATCGAGCCTGCACAGCCAGTCGACAAGGACCTTTACGAATTGCCGCCGGACGAAGCAGCAGCAATCCCAACGGTTCCCGCGTCGCTCGACGGTGCACTCGATGCACTCGAAGCCGATCACGACTTCCTCAGCGAAGGCAACGTCTTTACGCCTGACCTGATCGAGACCTGGATCGACTACAAGCGCTCGGCCGAGCTCGACCCGGTGCGCCTGCGCCCGGTGCCCATGGAGTACCTGCTGTACTACGACGTCTGAGCGCTTCGTTCGGCTGGTGAAGCCCGCGGCTCGACCGCGACATTGCGGCAGCCCCCAAAGGCGCCAACCCCCCTTCTAAAACGAACGGGGGGTCGGCGCCGCGGTNTTTCTACCGGTACGTCGTCAGAACAGCTCGAACGGGTCGAAGGCGTCGGAGCACTGATTGTCGCCGTAGTTCGGCGGCACCGTCGCCGAGCACGTCGCGGTGCGGTGGTCGATCCGCCCGTCGCCGTCGTTGTCCAAGCCGTCGTCGCACGCGTTGCAGCCGAGGCCAGAGCACTTCTCAGAAGCGTCGTTCGGGCCCGAGCAGCCCGGGTCTCCGTTGTTGCCGTTGCCGGGGCGATAGTNNTGATGTTTGGAACAAAGCAGCACAAGATTGTCCAGTGACGTCGGTCCGCCTTGACTCCAGTGCTGAACGTGATGACCCTCCGTCCATCCTGGCGGCTTATCGCAGAACGGGAAGACACAACCACCGTCGCGGATCACGAGGGCAGTACGCAGGTGCTCCGGAATGACCCTGGTGCGCCGTCCGATGTCGAGTGGCTTGCCCTCCGGCGACAAGATCACCCTTTGAACCGTTGCGTCGCACGACAACTGCTGCGCCTTCGTCCCGCTGATCAGCACCTCACCGACGCCATTCGGAGCGCGCAGACTGCCGGACCCGTGCCGAAGAGTGCCGTCGGCAATTCGCGACGCAAGGTGACCAGCATCCGCCGGAGCGCCGGGTTCCTCAAGGCGCCGAAGCGGGACCGTCACGCAGATGTTCGGTAGCGCTCCCCCACATGTAGGTAAAGCCCCAGACTCCAGCGCCGGCGCGATGATCGCATCAATGAAAGCATCTGCCCGCTGGGCCGCAGTTGCGTTCGAGACCCTGTGGTTCCCGTGTTCGGAATCTCGCTGCGCCGCTTTCGCGTCGGGCTTCGCCTCAGGATGTTCACGCCGATGCAGTTGAAGCGCCGCGTTGAGAGCAACCATAATCTTCATTCCTTGTTCGCGACCGAAGAAGCCATCGAGCTTGACGCCATCGCCGAGCTGGTGAACGTGGAGTTCTCGCCGATGATGAGCATCCGACTCGTCGCTTGCCGTTGTGACTGGATCGATCTGGTCAGCCCACAACTCCAATGCCTTCTTCAAGTCAGACACTGTGACCCGCTGCGCGAGCTCGATGA
>DMNR01000201.1:4383-4690 GCA_003452655.1 Actinomycetota bacterium
TGACCCGCTGCGCGAGCTCGATGAAGATCGAGAGAAACTCGCCAAGCGCTGACTCGCGCTGTGGTGTGCGCAGTCCAAACGCCAGGATGACGTCCACCTTCTCGCGGCTAATCCGCCCCTCCAAACATGCTCGCTGTAGTTCAGGAAATCGCCCAAACGACTTCGCCGCCCGCAAATCCGAACGCACCGTGCGCTGGTCAAGCACGTGTTCCTGTCGCAAGAACGAGGCCGGAGTGCCATTCGGATCCGCTGCCCGCCACACCTCACTGGACTCAATCGCGGCCACCAACGAGAGTCGGTACGCATC
>DMNR01000424.1 GCA_003452655.1 Actinomycetota bacterium
GCCCGCCGCACCGCATAACGGCCCCATCGTGGCGCCGCAATTTCACGGGCATATCCATCCAACCCGAACACCGCATAAACCCGGGCAGGCGCCATAGGGGCTCTCGACTATGCGGCGGGTGTCGAGCGGTTCACGTTGAACGGGGTGTGTGCGACCTACGGCTTCCTGGCACGGGCCCATAGGGATGTTTCGACGATGGCCGAAATTGCGATCCCGCAGGTGATCGCTGTGATGGCCAGCGAGACATGGTCCAGTTGGGTGATTTCGCCTGGTGTTCCCGCACTTACTGCGATGATGCCGTATCCGCTTCCGAGCAGCACACCGAATAACACCGCGGAATGAAGGCCCCAGCGCAATACTGCGCGGCGGGTTGGAGCCGGCGCGGCGAGCCAGACCAACGATTGGTCGCTCTGGGATGGGAACCTGATCGTGTTCGCAATCAGCAAGGCCACCGCAACGCCGAACAGGCCGACCGCTGCAGCACCGAGGGGCGAGATCCACCCGGTGATGGGGTTTGGCCCCAGATACTCCCAACCCAACACGCTTGAAGGACCGAACATGGCGTTGGCGTTGGCTTGAAGCGCACGGGCTTGGCTGTCCGAATCGACTCGGGCAATCATCTGGCCGACCGGCCGATCTGGTGGCGGGTTGCCGATCGTG
This sequence comes from Actinomycetota bacterium, assembly GCA_003452655.1. Lineage (GTDB taxonomy): Bacteria > Actinomycetota > Actinomycetes > S36-B12 > UBA10799 > UBA10799. The sequence continues at coordinate 661 of DMNR01000424.1, forward strand.
TACGTCTCGAAGCGGCGAGACTCCGAGCGATTGACCTCGTTCATGAACCGTTCGGGGTTCGTTGCGCACCCCTGCGCGCTGACGTCGACAAGAGCCGCCAGTTGTTCGCAGTTGGCAACGAACACTTGCCCATCGACCACAGCCCCGATTGGAGCCCCGGGCACGCGTGCATCGAATTCGGTGAATGCCGCTTGATCCACTTCTGCGAAGGTGTCGATGGTCACGATACCCGACCGCGAACTCGACTCCTCCAGGGCGGCGCTGTCGGCAAGGAGATTGATCGACGAAACCACGACGACGGCTACGACGGTCAGCGTCGTGATTCGAATGAGATCAGATCCCCGCTTGTCGCCCCACTGGAACCGGCGACCGGCAAGCAGTCTCGCCACGCGGTCAGGCACCACCAACAGCGTTCCGAGCCACGGAAGAACAGCAACGGCGACGAGAGGAACCACCGAGACGACCGACGCCAGTACCGCCACAAAACGCAGAGCCCTCGCCTGGGGTGGGATCAGGGTGCTCGCGGCAGATACCGCGACGGGCACGAGCAACAAGACAAGGCCGCCCCACTTGATGGTGCGCTGCTTACGCCGCGTTCGCCAAGCGGTCACCTTTGGCATCAGCGCCCCGACCGCCACCGGCACCAGCAGAACGAGGACCAGAGCGACGCCCGAAGGACCCGCACCCGGCCGCAAGTCTCCGGGCAGGTACTTAACCGAGCCGAACGGCAACGTTGTCGGCACACCCAGGACGCCCCACATCATCGCCGAAACGACCAAAGCGACCGGCACGCTCAGGACGGCGGCCTCCGCAGCATCGAACACATCCAACGAATTGGGGCCAGCCCCGAGGTAGACCAACGCGTCGCTCCGTTGCGCGCGCAGCGTCGAATGGGCAGACAAGCCAAGACCCAGCACCAACAGACCAGGTATCAACAGCCCAAATAGAGCGCCCGTCAGCGCCTGTGAAGGAGAAGGCAAACGTTCGTCGAGCGAATGTGGCACCGCCACGAGACCCCTTGGGGTCTGAAACTCCGTCGGCAGGCCGGCGCCCAGTTCCTCAGCATCGAAACCCACCAGGAAGCGCTGCTGCCCTGCGACGCGCGCTTCCGGAAGCACCAGGCCTTCCGGAAGCGTCGCAAACGCCAGAAACTCCTCAGCAAAGGCCGTCACCCGATCCCAACGGACATCCCCACTGTGTTCATCCACCCCAACACCAAACCGCTCGTGGAAACCCGAAACGCCACCAGAAGCCTCCAACAGGCCCGGAGACACGAACCCCTTCCCCGGCGCTGGTAGTCGCCCGCCGAACTCGGCCGGTACCGACTCAGCATCGGCGCCAAGCCAGTGGATTTCGAACTGGCGCCCATCCATAATCGGCAAACTGTCTTCAACCATCGGCACCCCAACNNCGCCCGGCCAACTTCGCTACGACACGGATCAACAGTTGCTCGGCATCATCGTCAGATCGACGACACGATCGCACAAACCTGCGACAGCCAAGTCGTGCGTCGCCAGCAACAGCGCACGCTGCGGGTTGCTCCGCACCTGATCGACCAACAACCAGCCCACACGATCAGCATTCGCCCGATCCAGCGAAGCCGTGGGCTCGTCAGCCAGCACAACTCCCGCCGGTCGAACCAGCGCTCGCGCCACAGCGACGCGTTGATGCTGACCACCCGACAACGTCCGCAGGTCCCGACCGGCCAGGTCCTCGATCCCAACAGCAGACAAAGCCGACCGGGCACTCTCAAACGCTGCCTCAGAACCCATTCCGTCCAACAGCAACGGCAAAGCCGCGTTCTCCAACACGCCCAACTCGGGCAGCAACAACGGTGACTGATCAACACCCGAGATGTGCTCCCGGATGAAGTCGCCGCGCTCGCCGCCAGATAGACGACCCAACTCAACCCCCGACACCTCCGCATGACCAAAGGTAGGAATCAGGTCACCACGAAGCCAGCGGAACACCGTCGACTTTCCAGCCCCCGATGGTCCAACCAACGCAACAGTCTCCCCCCACCCGACCTCCAACGACACCGGCCCCACGGCCTGATCGCCGAACTCAGAAACACATGCGGCGACCCCGACCGCAAAAGAACGTCCGTCCGCTGACCCAGATGTATCGGTTGACAAATCGCTCCTACAGCTGGGCGGCGAAGACCGAATTCAAAAGGCTACTCCGCCCAGCCCGGGACCGGCCCAGCGCACAGCCGGACCCACCAATCGCGCCGATGTCAGTACCAGGAAAGGCTTCCGACCCGCACATAACGCCGCGACATATTCCCGCCCGTTGGCCCGCACACCCCGCCGCATATCGGCCCGAGTCGCACGCTGCATAGTCCCGGCCAGCAGCAGCCCCGAATGCGGTGGGGTTCCGGGGCGCCGTAGTTGG
>DMNR01000427.1:0-6613 GCA_003452655.1 Actinomycetota bacterium
AGATGTGTATAGATGCCCGGATCTACGGCATTGATCCCGGACAAGACCCGGCAACGGCGGATATCAGCGGCCTCGGAGCGATCATGACGGCCTGTTTGACTGGTCGCTGGCCCGGAAATACACCCACCGCACTGCCGACAGCCCCGATTGTCGCTGGCAAGCGCACTGTGCCAAGCCAGCTGCGAGCGGACCTTCCCGAAAGCCTCGACATGTTCGTTATTCGGGCCATGGCAGCCGTGCCAGGACCAGAAGTCCTGGCAACTGACCGTCCATTTACAGATGCGAGCAGCGCTTTGGACGCGCTGGCGGGAATCCACGAAGGTTCGGGGTCATCGCGGAACCTGCACCACCGTCCGACTCGAACTCATCGCGTTGCCCGTGGATCCGACTCAACTTCGGCCTTGAACGGTCTTGCGAAGCGAGCCGCTCTGGTCGGTGTCTTGCTTGCTGTCGTGTTTGCGGGTGGCATTGCCGGATCCAGAGTGTTCTTCGGGAACGAGGAGTCGACCACCGCAGCAGTGGCCCCGAGTCCGATGAACTCAACTGGGCAGACAACAGGGGTTGAGCCCGCAAGTGCGTCCGCCGCCAACGAGACATCAGCGATTCTGGGCGAACAGGTCCTCCCGATCACCGGCGTCATGACGTTGTTGCCGAAGGGCAATGGGGTCAGCACAGGTGGGCGGCCTGAAGCCGCAATCGACGGCAATCCGGTTACCGCCTGGCTGACACCCCGATACAAGCAAGCAGACGTGAAGCTCGGTGAGGCCAGTGGCGTCGTTATCGACTTGGGCGAAGTGCGCCAAGTCCGAGCGATCAACATTGGCTTGCTGGGTAACAACAGCACCGTTCAGGTCAGAACTTCCGAGCGGCTTGGAGAACGTGCCTCGGACTATCAGTTGCTGCAGAAGGCAGAGAATGCGTCGACGAATATGACGCTGCGCGAGGCCCGGCCACTGGCAACCCGGTATCTGCTCGTCACTCTGACATCCGTGCCACGGACAACTGGCAAGAAGTACCAGGGCGGCATTTCATCAATTCAGGTCCGGGGTTAGCGTCACCTCACGTCTCGCCCCAGGCAGCTGAACATTCGCAAAACCGCACATTTCGAGTGCCCAAACAGTTGGTTTCCCCAGTGAACCCGTAGTCTGCTTTCTGCGATGGACGGGGACGACGAGGTGCTTGAGAACGCGGCACGCACCGATCACGAGTTGATCGCTGCGCACGTTGCTGGCGACCCTGATGCGTTCACCGAGTTGGTGAATCGCCACCGAGACCGGCTGTGGGCGGTCGCCCTGCGCACAACCGGGGACGTTGAAGAGGCAGCAGATGGCCTGCAGGAAGCCTTATTGTCCGCCTACAAAAACGCCGGAAGTTTCCGCGGCGACTCCGCCGTCACAACGTGGATGCACCGGGTCGTGGTGAACGCTTGTCTTGACCGGCTCCGGCGTCGAGCGGCACGTCCGACCGTGCCGCTCCCAGAGCAGGACACCGATTTCGGCAGCAACATGTTGGCCGATCCGAAGGACCCGCTGCACTCGCGCGAACTACGCATCGAAATCCAAAGAGCGCTCGCTGAATTGCCCGTAGATCAACGCGCAGCGGTCGTTTTAGTCGATGTCGAGGGGTATTCAGTTGAGGAGGCGGCGCGGATTCTCGACTGTCCCAGTGGCACAGTTAAGAGCCGTTGTGCAAGGGGACGCGCCAAGCTGGCAACACGATTAGCGGGTGTACGGAACCCAAGCGCCGAAGATTCCGTCCGATACTCGTCAAACGAAGGAGGTGATGTGCCGCTATGACAGATCCACAGGATCCGCAATCGGCTGGATACCCCGGCAATTCCGCCAACGAGGGGGCCGATTCCGTCAGCGACATCACACCTCTGGACCCCCAGACAGAAGAATTCGTACTGCAGGCATTGGCGACTCTGCCTGAGCTCAAGATGCCCGAGGACGTGCATCAGCGCCTCTTGGCAGCGATCGCAGCCGAACCGAACCCCTATTCCGCCGCCGCCGACCAGGCTTCGGGTGCAACCGCGGCAGGCGCAAGCGTCACTAAACTGCCGACCCAGCAGTCTCGTAAGGCCCGCTGGTACGTCGGAGTCACTGGAGTCGCAGCTGCGGGGGTCGTAGCGATGGTCGTCGGAACCACCATGCTCGATGGCGAGTCGAACACGAACCCGCCGTTGGCGTCGGTAGCGATCCCCATGAGCGCATCAACCAAGCAATACCAAAAGGAAAACTTCGCCACTCAGGTCAAGGCGGCCCTTCCCGGATGGCGCTCAGCCGCCGCGAGTGCATCGAGTAGCGCCAGCTCGCAAGCAACAGCTTCCCCATCAGAACGAGCAACAGCGACTGCATCCCCAAGCACCAGTCCAACTGGGTCAGTAGTTGCCCTCGGCGTCAACAAGGTCCTGCGTGACCAAGTGACTGGTTGCCTGGCGAAGCTCAGCAGTCGCGCGCCATTGCATGTCGAGATAGCCACGTACCGGCCGAATCCAACCTCACCTCCTGAATCCGTTGCAGTCGCCGCAGTCGACACCACCGACAGCTCCGTCGACATCTACGCCGTGAAGGTCTCGTGCAGCGACACGGACCCGCAGATGGTTCGCGAACACGTCACGCTTTCCGCCCAGTAGCGAGCCGTCCCCGTCGGAATACAGCGCTCACTTAGGATCGTTCCGGCAATGACGTTCCACCAGTAGTTCAATGATGAAGCGAGGCGCTTTCCACGTGAGCAACGATGTTCGAGACGTAATCATCGTCGGGTCCGGACCGGCCGGCCTGACTGCCGCCATCTATGCCGCGCGGGCCGAGTTGCAGCCGCTCCTGCTCGAAGGCTCGGTAACGGCTGGTGGCGCACTGATGAATACCACCGAGGTAGAGAACTTTCCCGGGTTTGTTGAGGGCATTCAGGGTCCGGAACTCATGGCTGCGATGCGCGGTCAGGCGGAGCGGTTCGGAACTACGATCCTTACCGACGATGCGGTCGAACTGAAGCTCGATGGTGAAATCAAGACCGTGATCGACGGTTCAGGAAACGTGCACCAAGGCCGCGCCGTGATCCTGTCGATGGGATCGGGCTACCGCGAGCTTGGTGTTCCAAATGAGAAGCGCCTCTCGGGTCACGGAGTCTCATGGTGCGCGACGTGCGATGGGTTCTTCTTCCGAGCGCAGGAGATCGCCGTCGTAGGTGGCGGGGACTCGGCGATGGAGGAGGCAACCTTCTTGACTCGCTTCGCCGAAAAGGTCTACATCATTCACCGGCGCGATGAGTTCCGCGCCAGCAAGATCATGGTCGAGCGTGCCTTGGCTAACCCGAAGATCGAGGTCATCTGGGATACCGAAGTCCTCGACATGCTCGGCGAGGACAAGCTCACGGGGCTGTCGCTTAAGAACCGCAAGACTGGTGAGGAATCGACTCTGCCAGTGACGGGTTGCTTTATCGCAATCGGCCATGACCCACGTTCTGAGCTCGTTGTGGGACAGATCGATCTCGACGATGAGTGCTACGTCCTCGTCGAAGGACGCAGCACTCGGACGAATCTTGACGGCGTGTTCGCATGTGGCGACCTCGTCGATCACACTTACCGGCAGGCGATTACTGCCGCCGGATCCGGCTGTGCCGCGGCACTCGATGCCGAGCGTTGGTTGGCCGACCAAGACGGGTAGGGCTGCGGCCCGCATCACGACGCTGTCAAGCGAGGCTAGTTGAACCGGTTCACTTCGCCAGCTTGGTTTCACCCCAGCTAATTCGGGCATCGTCACGGGACTGACCCCAACGGAAGGTCCCCATGGCGCTCTTGCGAACCTCACTCCGCGCACGCCGCACGATGACGACGGTGACAGCAGCAAGTTGTTTGCTGCTCGGGGCTGCGGCCGCCGCGAATGCCGCACCGCAAGGCGAACTCAGCCCGCCCAAGGTGCTGTCCGCAGAGAACGCCTTCGCCGAGGCCGCCGACATTGCAGTTCGAGACGACGGCAGCGCGGTTGCCGTTTGGACTCAAACTAAGAACGGCGCAGGACCCGCAACGGTTCAGGTTGCACTGCAAGACAGCGCTGGCCGATGGGGACAACCCACCACCCTCAGCGAGTCGACCTCGAACGCGCAGCGCCCGGCGGTTGCGACCAACGGTCACGACGTCGCTGTCACCTGGGAGCAGGGTTCGGCAAAGGGCTCACGAATCATGGTGGCGGAATTCGACGGGACCTGGGCGAAGCCACAGCTGATCTCAAGCAGCGGCGCGACTAACCCGGAACTTGTCGTGAATGCCAAGGGAACAACCTCTGTGACCTGGCTACACAACAGCAAGAACGCACCAACCAGCGTGGAATTCGCGCAGGAAACCACCGCGGGGAAGTTCCGCGCGCAGCAGCTAACGAACAAGTCCGAATCCGCGGTCTCACAATCCATGACTGTCTCCGAATCGGGACAGGTATCCGTGGTCTGGTACTCACTCGATGACAGCTACCACGTTCGTGCCTCGACGCCATCAAATTCCGCGAAGACCTCCCCAGTCACGCTGTCCTCCAGCCAACTGCGGACCGAAGCCGTCGAACCCGCCGTTGCCACCCGCGCGGGCAAGACCATCGCCGTCTGGCAAGAAACCCTCAGCGACACGTCCCAACACATCGCCTACGCGACGATGACCGCGGCGGGCAGATGGTCGGCGGCTGCTCCACTGCCCGAGGCCGATGGCGGCGCGGCGAACCCGCAGGTCGGCGTTGACGGATCCGGTCGAGCCACGGTTCTGTGGATCAAGAGCGGCAAGTGTGATCAGGGCATGGTCAGTGAGCAACGTGCTGACGGCACGTGGAAGCAGGCCGAACAGATCACCGAAAGCGACCGCGATAACGACGGCCTGCGTTTGGACGTCGCGCCGGATGGCCGAGCGGTTGCCGCTTGGCCCGGCATCGATCCAGGTGACTACCCGTACCGCCCGCCGGCACAAGTCAACGTGCGTGACGCCGATGGCAAGTGGACTGGCGTCAAGTCGCTGTCAGCGGCGGGCAACAAGTGCTTCGACCCCATCGCGAAGATCAACGACAACGGAGCCATCGCAGCGATCTGGAGCCTCGGAAATGGTGAGTCGACCTCCCGCGTTGAAGCCGTAACCTCGTTGACTCCGAGGTAGTGAACTTTCGAATCCAACGATGTCGCGAGTTGATTCGGGAACACATCTGTCCCGAGTTTCGTTGAAACCGCTGATAGGGCGTGGCTGACCGAATAGCCTCGCCAAGCGCGGCGTAGTCTCTGCTGCGCAGGCCCAGCGACAAGGAGGCACCAATGGGTGCGACAACAATAGTGACCGACGCCAACTTCACCAGCGACGTGCTCCAGGCTGACAAGCCTGTCCTCGTTGATTTCTGGGCCGAGTGGTGTGGTCCCTGCAAGATGGTTGCACCGATCCTTGAAGAGATCGCTGCCTCCCATTCCGACAAACTGACGATCGCCAAGCTCAACGTTGACGAGAACCCGGCGACCTCAGCTTCATACGGCATCACATCGATCCCCACCATGGCGGTATTCCAGAACGGCCAGATCGTGAAGCAGATCATCGGCGCAAAGCCGAAGGCGGCGCTACTGGCCGACCTGAGTGAGTTCATCAACTAACCAAGGTGGTTGACGAACTCCCAAGCCTTCCCGGCCTTCATCTGGCGCGGGGAGTCCGAAATCCAGCGGTAGCCGAGGTCCGAGACCGTCTCGAACGGCTCGGGCTTCTCGGTGTCTGCCCCGACGATGATGATGCCGAGCATTTCAGCATCGCAATCGATTCCGCGGTTCGTGCCTTCCAGCAGGACCGCGGAATCGTCATCGACGGCATTGTGGGACCCGCAACATTCCGCCAACTGGAGGAAGCGCGCTGGAATCTGGGCGACAGAGTGGTCTCCTACTCGCCTGGACATATGACCGCTGGTGACGACGTCGCGAGCCTCCAACAACGGCTGAACACTTTGGGATTCGATTCGGGCCGCGTCGATGGTGTATTCGGTCCCGACACCGACCGCGCGCTTCGAGAATTCCAGCGCAACGTTGGCCTCGATGAGGATGGAACGTGCGGACCAGCCGTCTGGCGGGCGCTCGATCGACTCTCCCGGACCGTCAAGGGGGGTGCCGCCGCGACCCTGCGATCAGAGCACCACCACGCAATGGCCCGAACGGGCGTGGCAGACAAGGTCGTCGTGATCGATCCTGGCCACGGTGGTCCTGACTACGGAGACGTCGGAAACCGGCTCGCCGAGGCTATCGTCGCCGACGATCTGTGTCGCCGGATCGAAGGTCGGCTCGCGGCTATCGGAACTCAGGTTCTGGTGACCCGTCCCCGCAGCCACGAACTCGAAGAGATAATCGACGAAACGGCCCGCGCACAATTCGCCAACAACACCGGCGCAGACTTGGTCGTTTCACTCCACACCGACGCGGAGCCGACCGGGCACGCGCGTGGAATCGCAACCTACTACTTCGGCAATGCCCACGATGAGTCGATGATGGGCCACCGGTTCGCGGAACTTGTCCAGCACGAAATCGTTCGCCGAACCGACCTGCCCGATTGCCGGACGCACGGCAAGACGTGGGACCTCCTGCGCCTGACGCGGATGCCGGCGGTACGAATCGA
>DMNR01000427.1:6814-7327 GCA_003452655.1 Actinomycetota bacterium
GGCGGGGAAGGCAGCGGATCCGCATAACTCGCAGACTCCAAAGAGGACTAGCTGGCAGGCACTGCGGCGGGCAGTTCTCGCCGCAGTTGCGGGCTCCATTACGTTGACGGCAGCCGCGTGTTCGACAACAACCTCTGACTCCGGCCCGGCGGCCGCTGAAAGTGCCTCGCGTGCAATCGCTTTGAGGGACTTCAGCGAAACGGCGCTGCCAACCGGCATCCCCGTGGCGTTTCGCCTCGATGACGTCCTCGCTCACTGGTGCACCGCGTGCCTGACAAACGTGTATAACATCTTCCTGGAAGAGCGAGTGCCCCTTACGGTTGGTGTGATTGGGAAGGACATCGACAGCGGCGCCGCCTACAACCAAGCTGGAGCGCGTCCGGCAGGAACCCAGATGACGCTTGATGCGATGTCGCGCTTCAAATCTGCAGGAATTCCCTTCGAGATCGCCAGCCATTCCTACTCACACCCAGCAAGAGGAATGCCGTCACTCGGCGGGGTGGATCCCCAAAC
>DMNR01000330.1:0-2302 GCA_003452655.1 Actinomycetota bacterium
CGGGCACTACTACGCGAATCGTGACGCCCGCAGGAGACCCAGTGCTGAACTCCTCATTCACCGATGGCTCATTCGTTGTCGGGTGAATGCCGGAGGTGTCGTTCCAAGGCGGCGTGGAGATCAAGGTCTCAACCGGGCCTCTCAACGCGGTGGCGGAACTCACCAGCCGGCGAACAGCGAGGTCTGTGGGCGACAACACACGCACTCCGTCACGTCCCATGGCTCAGCCCGCATACGGTCGATCAGGTCGGCACTGGGCCGATGCGAACGCTTGATGTACCGACCGATGACCACGATGTGGTCAACGAGTCCGCCGGCGTTGCGGATTGCTCGCGCTGCGCTGAACACGGTTGCGCCGCTCGTGAAGGTGTCATCGACGAGCACAATTCGTCGCCCTTCGACCTTGTCACGCGCGACGCTGTACTTCGCAGCGTTGAGCTGGTGAGTTCCACTCGCGCCAGTTCGCGTCAAGAGGGGCTGATAGAGATCCGTCAGACGGTGACTTCGCTGGACCACAGCTTCGAACGCATTCCGATCAGAGGACGGCACCGTGGTGATCGCATCGAACGGCTCGATGCAGGTCACGTGGCGTCGCCAGAAGAGTTCGCTGAGAGCTGCGAGCTGGTATGCGAATCGGTCGCGGACCACAGCATCCCGATCGTCCTTGTAGCCCTTCAGGGCATGGTGGAGTTGCTCGCCTTCGACTGCGAGAGAGATCGGCACGACCTTCGGCACCTCGCGCTGGAGGAAGTGGAGCGCTTGGTTACAGGGGAAGCAGTGCTCGTAACCCTCGACGCTGCTGTGGCAGATCCCACATACTCCCGCCCCGCGCGCTGGTATCGGCATGACGGCACCAAGAAGCGGGGCGGCGATTCGCAGTGCATTGTCCGGTGCTCCGCTCGCCATCGCGCGGCTACACCAGCATGCTCATGCTTGGCACACTGAGCTCGTACTCCAGATCTTCGACGAGCTGCTCCACCGTCGACACGACGGCTACACCTGGCTGATCGATGAGAGCACGAGCCCATTCCTGGCCCATCACCAGTCGGTCCAGAAGGTAGAGGCGCTTGCCATGTCTCAGCGCCTCGTCTGCCTGACGGCGCGCGCCGGATGTCGAACTCGCCTCGATGACGATCGTGCCAAGCGACAGCCCAGAGGTGACGATGTTGCGCACTGGAAACGTCCATCGCTCGCCCGTCTGCGCTGGGAGGAACTGGGAGATGCAGGCACCCCGCTCGGCGACGCGTCGGGCCAGTGGCTTGTTTGCCCCCGGATACACCCGCCGGATGCCAGTGCCGAACACGGCCACGGTTCGTCCGTTCGCATCAAGTGCACCCTCGTGCGCTGCCGTGTCGATGCCCGCCGCCAGTCCGGAGATCACCGTGATGCCACGCCTCGCGAGGTCGCCTGCCAGCTGCCTCGCGGCCTGCACTCCCTCAGCTGTGGCGTCCCGAGTGCCGACGACTGCAACCGCTCGATCGTCGACCGCCGATATCGAGCCGCGGACAAAAATCAATGGTGGACGATTGACGATGAGCCGAAGGTTGGTCGGGTAGTCGTCGTCTGTGATCACGACGAGCTTGACTCCATCCTCGGAAAGCGCGTCCAGTTCGCCGGTCCAGAAGTCGACCCGTTCCTCGGTGACTCCACGGATTGCGGCAGGCACCCAGTCGTCATCCACAAACCATGGCGACGTCTCGCCGCGCAGGGTTGCCTCGAGCCCTGCCTCATCGAGCTGACGTGCGAGGCGAGCTGCGGACGCGCCGTTCAGACTCGGCGACACGATCTCGGTCAGCGCAAGCAGTTGGGCTCTGTCCAGTGCACTCATAGTTCTACCTTAGAGAACATATGTTCGATATTGCCAACCCAGAGCGAGACGTCGTCTCGACTGCTGGTTCGCTCGACTCGGCAACGACTCGACGTCGGGCTCGTCACGGTGCTGCAGACCACAGAGAAGACCGTACTCCGTCGTCCGGGCTCGGTGATCAAACACGAGAGCGTCCAACGAAGGTTCATGCGTCGCGTTTGATTGATTGGGCAGTCTCGTCCGAGTCACGGCTCTCCGCAACCACGCAGGCCGGCGAAGGCCTGCCATCGGTAGCCGGGGTGGCTCACCGTTGCCGGCGCTGCCCTGTCGACGGCGCTCCAAGACTGGTCGATCCCGGCGGTTGAAAAGTGAACGGTTGTTGGCAGTTTAGGCGTCGGGTTCGCCGGTGGTAGTGCGGATGCTTGGGAGGCTGTCGATGCCTCGTCCGCGGAGTCGGTAGCTGGCGCCTTTGAGGGTGAGGACGTCGGCGTGGTG
>DMNR01000330.1:2428-4562 GCA_003452655.1 Actinomycetota bacterium
GCCGACCTCGTCGACGATGATCAGTCCGTAGCGTCGCAACTTGGCAAGTTCTCTGGGGAGTGTGCCGGCGCGATGGGCGTCGGTGAGGCGGGTGACCCAGTCGGTCGCTGTCGCGAACAACACCCGATGTCCTGCGCGTGCGGCGGTGACTCCAAGCGCGGTGGCGAGGTGCGTCTTGCCGGTTCCGGGTGGGCCGAGCAGCACGACGTTGCGGGCCTCGGTCAAGAACCCGCCGGATGCGAGCGCGGCGGCTTGTTGTCGGATCGCTGGTTGGGCATCGAAGTCGAAGTCCTCCAGCGTTTTGACGGCTCCGAATCCAGCGGCTCGGATCCGCAGCTGCGCGCCGGACGCGTTCCGCGCGCTGACCTCGCGTTCAAGGACTGCCGCCAGGTAGTCCTCATGTGTCCAGCCCGCATCACGCGCCTGGTCGGCGAGCCGGGCAGCGGCCTCGGTGATTCGGGGTGCTTTCAACGCGGTCGCGAGATAGACGATCTGCTTGACCGCCTCGCTGCTGGCGATGTTCCTGGCCGCACCCGTCATGTTCTTGGCGGTGGCCATCAGATGATCCCGTCGGTGTGATGGATGCCGAATGCGCGGTCGTAATCGCGTAGATCCCGCACGAGGTCGTCACCGGCGGCAACGGCAAGACGAGGTTGCTGGAACTGTTTGCGGAGCCAGCCGGCTGCCTCGACATGTGCAGGGTCAGTGACAGTGGTCCCTCTTGCCCAGACACGAACGTGGTCGGTCACAATCCGGCCTTCCACGCGGACACGGATGCGTTCGAGGTCTGCGGTGACGTCGACGATCCGGCCGATCAGGGTCGGGTCGACGGAGTAGTCGTTGGTGTCGACACGGACGTAGTAGTCGCGACCCAATCGGATCCGGTTCCGCCAACCCAGATGCAACGGGATCGGCGGGAGCGGCAACATCGCAGCTCGGTCGACATCGATCAACTCGATCGGAGCAGCCTTGGTCGTTCGGACCACCCGTGCGTTCGCCCTGCCCAGCCAGTCCGTGAACTGGCCATTGAAGTCCGCTGGTGACTCGAACGTCCGACCAGGCATGAACGAGGTCTCGAACCAACCGTTGCGGCGTTCCACCACGCCTTTCGATTCGGGATCCTTGGGCGGCAGCAGCACCAGCTTCGTCGCCAGTGTCCCCATGAACGACGCGACACCTTCGGCGCGGCGTTGCCCCCTCCCGATTCCAGGCTCGTTGTCCCAGATCAATCGGCGAGGGACCCTGCCGAGCTGCTTGATCAGCTCCCACGACCCCAACAGCAGATCTTCGGTCTTGCGGGTGGGGATCATCCGACCGGTCACGAACCGCGAGTGCGCTGCAGTGATCACCAACACCGGCAACAGCTTCGCTGTCCCGTCCTCGAGCGGGATCTTCCGCGGCGGAAACCACAAGTCGCACTGGGCCACGTCACCAGCCGCCCACGTCAGCCGGTCGGCCGGATCAACCGGGCGATGCTCCGGACGCAACCGCTTCACGTTGTCGCTGAACCACCGGATCGAACCCGTCCAACCCACCCGCTCGGCCAACACCGTCGCCGGCATGTCCGGTGTCTGTGCCAACAACTCCCGCACTCGCGGTTCGACAACCGTGAACGACGTCGGCCCCGGCGTCCGCTCATACCGAGGCGGCACCGACGAGTTCACCGCCTTGATCACCGTCGTCCGCGAGATCCCCAAACGTTCAGCAATCCGCGACTTCGGCACCCCCTCCGCAGCCAGCCTCCGAATCAGCGCCCAGTCCTCCAAAGTGATCACTCTCCAATCGTTGAGTGTTCACCTTTCACCGCCGAAACTGTCCAGTTTTCGAGCGCCGTCGACATGCCCGATGGTCACTGCTCGGCGTCGACTTGCAGGAACTGCTGGATGGCTTCGCCGAAGCGTCCGCGCTGCAGGTTCAGACGTGGCTCGGCGGCCGCGATCAGCACTGCCTCAAGTTGGTTGAGTGCCGTTCCGTGTGGGATGGGCCTGTTCCCCCCAACTATGGAGAACCATGAGAACCGCTGCCAGCGCTCTGACAGATGGTCTCTGCGATGCGATGCGAGCCTGCTGCCCAAGTTGGTCTGCTCGCCCGCGCCGGCCTGACCTACATACACCAGGTCGAAGTTCGGCCCGTA
>DMNR01000305.1 GCA_003452655.1 Actinomycetota bacterium
CGGGCCTGTGACGGGTGAGGTTCGCGTTTGAGCGGGGGGTTGGGAGAGGGTGCGGCTGCGTGTGGGCGCCTGAGCTGTGAGGCGAAGGGTATCCCGACACGGGGCGAGAACCGACCTGGAGCGAGGGGTTGAGTGGTGGCAGCGCGGACTAGTCATCGCCCAGAGCGGTGCGAATATGGCGCCGACGCTGGTCCAAATCAGTGGCGGTGCTCCACGCAGGGAGCTCGCTCTGGATGCTGGCGAACTTCGAATGCACGACCACACGGGGAAACTGGGCGCCCACGCGCCGCAAGTGCCAAAAAAGCAGGAGTTTGTCGGGATCATCAAACCCCTCTCTGATGCAGCCGGAGATCAAAGGGAGCTGCAACCTCAAGACCGCTGACATGGCGTCGGCGCGTAGGGTCTCCACGATGCGGACAACAACTGAAGCACCATGGGCGATGCTTGGGGTGGAGTGAAGCGCGAAGCGTCGACCAAGATGAACGGCGTTGACCCTCCCAGTTGCACCTCGCCGAGTGTGCAGGCGCTGCCCGATCCTCGCGACCGCTTCACCGCCGATCCACGCTTGCACCACCTCAGGGACTGCGGCACGCCACCGCGCCTCCCACTCGTCGACGCTCTCCGTGTAGGCTGTAGATTTGCCTTGAGTCTTCGCGGCGCGCGGCATGATTTGAGAAAGCCCCGCGCTCATCGGATTAACAAGATCGAACAGGTGTTGAGTCACATTCTCAATCGCGAAGGCGCGTAGCCCCTCAAAGGCCCATTGGGTGACGGTCTCTGCGGGTGGAACGACAGCCGCAATCCGTGCGATGACGAACGGCGAGACCCCAATCTGGCTGGCGAAGTCTTTCCAACGGTCAAGATCAGGCTCGTCGATTTCTTCTTGTTGGGCGAGGTCTAGCGCGGCTCCATGCTCTCTGAGCAGTTCAGCCTGAGCCGCAGCACGGCCCACCCGATCCGTAGCAACAGCGTTCCCGAATGCCGCGCCAAGGATACGAACCAGCTGATCGTTAGGGATGCCAGCAGCTCGACGTACGACGTACTCGCACACATCCGCGTCGACCGATGACGACTGAATACGATCAAGCACCTGGGTAATTGGGTCGACCACGTCCAAGCATTGGTCGGGCAGACCGAACAAGGACATCATATGTTCGAGATCAGGCACAATATAGCGTTTGTTCTTTTCTTCAACTGTTAGAACCTTTCCAGGCAAGTTGATCACAAGTCCATGTGCGTAATGCCCAGCGCGGCCTGCGCGCCCGGCGGCGTTGAGCAGCTCGTGGACCGCCAGCGGTTGCATGGCGCCTTCGTCCAACTCGTTGGTGTAACGGTCGTCTCCAGCGATCAATACCGCTTCAGCGGGCAAATTGATCCCTTGCGCGACGGTGGGGGTTGCAACGAGCGCAAGCAGACCATTCGACCGGCGAAATGCCGACTCGACAGCGGCGCGTTCGGGTACAAGCAGAAGGCCGTGGTGGACGCCGATCCGCCCCTCGCAGATCCCCTCAACATGCAGTGGATCGCCAAGCTCAACCGCGGCCGCTTCGAGTAACGTCCTCTCCTCGTCTGTGATGTCTACTTCTGGGTAATTAGCGGCCGCGAGAAAGTTAGCTCCAACTTTCGCGATGCTCGCCGTCCAGCCGATCTGCTGGCTGAACACGATCGGCCGCATCTTTGCCTGCGCCATCGCGCCAAGGAGGCGCCCCCCGACCACATTTCGGTTGGCGGTAGGTTTCCAGTATGCGTTTACTTCGAGCGGCACGGGCCCTGACAGGACCGGGAGTTTGGCGAAGCTGCTGTAGGTCGCCCAAACCTGGGTGTGACAGAAGAGCCCAACCGGCGTTGCCTGTATGTCCGCCTTGTCCGCCTTTCCGGGCTTACTCGCCCGCGAACGTCGCTTCCTGGTCGCGAGGCCTTTGTTCAGCTCAGCTATCTCGGACGCCTCGTAGACAATGACGCCGCGCACCTGACGGGTAGGCTTCCAAGGTAGCTCTAGCACCGAAGCCGGGCGGCCCGTGACGGCGCCAAGCCAATCGGTCAGCGCCTTACCGTTCCGAACCATCGCGGAGATGAACACAACATCGGCATCAGGCGAGCGCTGCAAGAGCGACAACAGCGTCCACATCGCGTCTACCGCGCGTCGTCCAGGTAGCCTCGTAGATCCGTCGGCCGCAGGTGGCTCCCCGGAGAGCTGATGAGCCTCGTCAACGACAACTAGCCCCAAGTCTTTGTGCGCTTCGGCATCGAAGGAGAGATATGCGAGGCACTGCTCAGGGGTCTGTACAAACACTCTCCCAGCAGCATCCTCTCCATAATCTTCAAGTAGCTGTCCTCGCACGACCGAGTCTGCAATAGGAATGAGTCGTTCGGATAGGTCTCGCGAGACCTGATCGACGAGCGCTCTCGTGGGCGCCAGAAAAACGACCTTGCGCCCTCGAAGCAGCTCTGCTGCGATCCGCAGCTCCGTCACGGTCGTTTTTCCCGCACCTGTAGGGAAGGTGAGCACAAAAGAATGGCCCTGGTTGAGAAATCCCGAGCTGACCGCGCTAACGTGGTTGCGCCACAGAAATGGACGCCGAGCGGCGATCTCTCTAACGAAGTCCGACCATCGTCCCGGCTCAACCCCGGAGGGCGCAGACACGCGAACGATCATGGAGGCGAGCAGCACACCCGAGACATGTCGGAGAAGCCTCGCGAAGTGGTAGGGTCCTGCCAGCCTTGGTCGAACGATCAAGGGTTGTTCACCATTGGGAATCTGAAGTCGGGACAACTCCAGCCGACGGATGACCGCCAAGATCACCTCATCGGGCTGCTCGCTGACGTCACGCCCAAGCGCGACGCGCCCGATCAACCACACCGCTCGTGCGAGCTCAGTCCACAGAGAGGCCGCCGCGCGCTCAAGGTAGTCGGCTTCGGGCATGGCTATCGGGGCTGAGAATTTGTCCGCTGCGAACGCTTTGAGTTTTTCTCCGTCACCGGAGGCCAAAGACGACAGACCGCAAAGCAGCTCGGTCTCCGGGGTGCGACTCTCGGGCATCTTGAAGAGCTTGGTCGTCTCGGCAGCGTCAG
>DMNR01000335.1:0-5856 GCA_003452655.1 Actinomycetota bacterium
TCAGAGTGCCGACTCTGGGCTTGGTCTCGTTGTACTTGGAGTCGTAGGTCAAAACGGCAACGTTGTAGCTGCCACTGGGAAGGCTCAGAGTTGAGGTCGCTGTGTAGCGGTCGTCACCGGCGATTCGGTCTCCGCTCGACCCGTCGTCCCATAGGCGGATTCCGGCGGCGTTGCTGCCGTCGAGTCTGTCGACGTAGAGGTACGCCTTGTTGACCCCAGATCCGACGTCGCGCACGACAGCTGATGCCGTGGACGTGGCGGTGGCGGTGGTCGGCAACAGCACGTCAGTCACGGTCGGCGGGTTCGAGTCGGGCGACCCCGGCGTAGGTGTCGGCGTTGGCGTTGGCGTTGGCGTTGGGGTTGGGGTTGGGGTTGGCGTTGGTGTCGGGTCGGTGGCTGCCCAGGTATAGGTCTGCCCGCTGACCGTCAACGACGCCACAGGCTTCTTGAGTTCGTTGTACTTCGAGTCGAGGGTGAGGACAGATACTCGATAGGAACCTGCGGGCAGACCGAGGGTAATTCCCGCGCTGTAGGCGTTGTCGAAGGCGACGGCATCAGAATGTGTCGCGTCGTCCCAGAGTCGAATTCCGGTGACATGACGCCCACTCGAGTCATCGATGTAGACGTAGACCTTGCCGACTCCGGACTGGTCGTCAGTGACGTTTGCTCGAGCGATGAAGGTGGGTCCGACCACTCCGGTTGGCAGATTCACCGAATTGACCATCGGAGCAGTTGTGTCGGCCTGGGCAAACGCTGTCCCACCGGAGGCCAAGACCAGCATTGCGGAGATCGCCGCCGCCAACCACGTTTTCACCTTCACAACGGACTCCTGGGTAGGTGGATCGCACGCACCGCTGCGCGAGCCGACACCAGTAGTAGACGGCAACTCCGGTGGCCAAACTGAGGATCTTGGATGCTATTTGGACGTCGGTTCACTCGCCTGGGTGACGCAGTTGCGACCAATTGATGAGGGTCTGCGACTAAAGGGGGAGGGCGATCGGAAGCTGTTGATGATCGAAATCACGGTGTGCACGGTTGACTATGTGCCTCGATCCCGTCATCGTGGTGGGAGTCTTGCCGCGCGATGGGCCACGTTTGGTGGATCTGGACCGCGATGCCACCTCGTGAGAATCACATTGTGTGCGCTCTACCAGCATGGAGGAAACCATGGCGAAGGCCCTTATGGGTCACCTCGTGTCGGATCCGCAACTAGCCGTTCAGGTCGTTGCGCTTCGGGCACGGGTTGCCGCTCTTGAAGCAGAACTTGAGGCGTTGCGATCACGGACGACCGTGGAGTTGCCTGATTCTGTCGAACTGCGCGAACTCGACAATGAGCTCGCCGACTTGGGTCGCGCCACGCCTGCACTCGCTTAGCCAGGATCTCGGTCGAGTCCGGTTACCCTTGGGGTCTTCCCCCGCGAGTATCTGATGTGGCACGTCCGTCTTCAATCCTGAATTGATGTACGGCGGGCCCACGACCGGCTGGAGTGTGTGTGCACCTCAAGAGTCTGACGCTACGGGGATTCAAGTCCTTCGCGTCCGCGACAACCCTTGAGTTTGAACCCGGAATCACCTGCGTGGTCGGGCCCAACGGTTCAGGCAAGTCCAATGTGGTGGACGCCCTCGCCTGGGTCATGGGCGAGCAGGGCGCTAAGTCTCTTCGTGGCGGAAAGATGGACGACGTCATCTTTGCGGGCACCTCCGGTAAAGCTCCGCTCGGTCGCGCAGAGGTCATTCTCACGATCGACAATGCTGACGGTGCACTCAACATCGACTACAGCGAAGTGACGATTTCCCGCACGTTGTTCCGGTCCGGCGGATCTGAATACGCGATCAACGGCGAACCCTGCCGGTTGCTTGATGTTCAGGAGTTGCTCAGCGACAGTGGGATCGGTCGCGAAATGCACGTCATTGTCGGTCAAGGTCGGCTCGACAACGTGCTGCACGCGACCCCGGAGGACCGTCGTGGCTTCATCGAAGAGGCGGCCGGCGTCCTGAAACATCGCAAGCGCAAAGAGAAGGCTCTTCGCAAGCTCGAGGCGATGAATGCGAATCTGACCCGACTGCAGGACCTCACACACGAACTACGCCGCCAACTCAAGCCACTGGGTCGGCAAGCCGAGGTTGCCAGGCGCGCACAGGTGATCCAGACCGATGTTCGCGATTCACGGCTTCGTCTACTCGCCGACGACCTAGTCATCTTGCAGGCCGAACTCGATCGGGAAGAAGCAGATGAAGCACTCCTGCGAACCCGACGTTCCGAGTTAGACGGACAGTTGGCGACGGCACGCGGTCGCGAGGAGACCGTGGAACAGGCGACGACGGACGACGCATCTGCGCTGGCCCAGGTGAACGAGTTACACACCCGACTGACCGCGTTGCGCGAGCGGTACCGAGGCCTGATCAACCTTGCTGAGGATCGCGCTCGGCATCTGCACGAACCCGATGCAGCGGCAAATGGTGCCGACCCGGAACAACTCGAAGCGCAGGCCCAGCTTGCACTCGCATCGGCCGCGCAGCTTTCTGAGGAATGCAAGCAGCTGCAGGAGACGCTGAAGAACCGGGAAGAACTCAGCGCCCAAGCGGAGCAGCGTCACGCTGACGCGCTGAGCCAGGAGCAGCGGCGGGCACGAGCGTTGTCCCAACACCGTGAACAGGCTGTTCGCCTGCAGGGCGCTCGTGATTCGGCGTCTTCGAAAATTCAGGCTCGAGATGCTGAGATCGTCCGGCTGACCGAGCAACTCGGTGACGCGACCGCCCGCATCGACGAGCTCGCGTGCAAGGTCGACGAGCTTGGGTCTGCCACCGCCGAGTCCAGCAGCCAACCACTCGACGAGTTGGCCAAGCGTGCCGAGGTTGCCAAGGCGCAACGGGAACAGGCGAAAGCCAATCGCGATGAAGCCAGGGAAGCGGCATCTCAGTCCTCCCGAGAAGCCGCCGGAATTGACGCCCGACTCGATGCACTGCGCATGAGTTTGGCCGAGGGCGGAGGATCAGCGGCGCTTGAGAATGCTCAACTTCACGCGCTCGGCGTGGTCTCGGACAACCTGCGAATTGAAGCCGGATACGAGACCGCGATCGAGGCCGCACTCCAGTGGTCCGCAGACGCCGACGCACTTGCGGTCGCGGATGTTGCATCAGCGGTAGCTGCTCTCGCTCATCTGCGCAGCTCGCAGGCTGGACGCGCGTACATGGTCATTGCCGATACCCCGCGCTCAGCTCCCGGTGGGCGAGCGAACCTTCCCGCTGATGCTCGCTGGGCGGTAGACGTCATTCGGCCAAGCGATGAGGTTGCGGCTTCCTCCGTACTCAATGTTGTCAATGAGCTGTTGGCCCACGTGGTAGTTGTGCCCCAGGTGGCGACCTTCGTTGATCTTCTTGACCAGGACTCATCGTTGGTGTTGGTCAGCGCTGATGGGGACATCTTGACCCGCAGTGCCGCGAGTGGTGGAAACGCGGCAGCCGGCCGGTTGCACATCGTTGCTG
Source organism: Actinomycetota bacterium (assembly GCA_003452655.1). Classification (GTDB taxonomy): domain Bacteria; phylum Actinomycetota; class Actinomycetes; order S36-B12; family UBA10799; genus UBA10799. Next base: position 3,487 of record DMNR01000335.1, read on the forward strand.
CGGTCGAGCAAGCCGAATCCGATCAACAACGAATCCGGGCTGCCGTCGAATCCACCGCAGCGGCGCTCACTTCGGCCGAGGACGCGTTCAGGTTGGCGAACGACGCTGATGTGCGTGCAAAGGAAGAGTTTGCCGCTGCCCGCAGTTCGGTCGCGGATCACAATGCTGCTGTCGCCCTGGCGACATCGCGCCTTGACGGCGTAAGGGCTGAAGCGCAGCGCGCGCAGAAGGCCCTAGAGCAGGCTCAGACGTCGCGGGTTGCCGATGAAGCCGCGCTACAACAGGCGATTGAGCGCATCGAGGCCCACCAAGCATTGGACCCGGCCGCGACGCCGGAGTTCAGGGAACAATTTGACGTTGAAGCGTTGCGAGCTGCGGTTATCGAAGCCCGCCAAGCTGAGACCCAAGCACGGCTCGCAGTTCGAACTGCTGAGGAGCGGATCGCTGCGTATGAGTCACGGGCAAAGGATCTTCAGGCGACCGCGTCGGCTGAACGTGAAGCTCGCGCGCAAGCACTAGCTGCTGCGGCCGAGCGGCGACGTCAGGCGAAGGTTGCCACTGAGGTTCTGGCGGTAGCTGACGGTGCCGTGAACCAGCTCGAGACGGCAGTTGCAAAGTCCGCCGCTCGACGCCACCACCTGACGAATCTCGCGGCGTCACGATCGCAGGAACTGGCGACGCTTCGTGCGACCATTCGCGAACTCACCGACAAGATCGAGAAACTCACGACCGACGTTCATCGAGACGAAATCGCGCGGGCAGAGCAACGTCTGCGGGTGGAGCAGCTTGAGACCAAGTCGCTTGAGGAATACGGCGTCGGCCCAGAGGAACTGATCAATGAGTACGGCCCGCAGGTCATGGTTCCGCCGTCTGCCATCGCTGCCGGTGACGAGGTTGATCCCGATGCGCCCGCGCCCGAGCCGTATCCATTCGTGCGTGCCGAGCAAGAGAAGCGGCTGCGGCAGGCGGAGAAGCAGATGGCGCTGCTCGGCCGGGTGAATCCGCTGGCCCTTGAGGAGTTCACGGCGATGGAGGAACGACACACGTTCCTCAACACTCAACTCGAAGACCTCAAGCGCAGCCGGAAGGACCTCCTCGACATCGTCGCCGAGGTAGACGAGCGCGTTCAGCAGGTCTTCGCTGAGGCATTTGCTGACGTGCAACGCGAGTTCACCGGGGTCTTCGAGCGACTGTTCCCGGGCGGTGAGGGGCGGCTCGTACTCACCGAGCCCAATGATCTGCTCAACACAGGCATCGAGGTCGAGGCTCGCCCGGCCGGCAAGAAGGTCAAGCGACTATCGCTGCTGTCCGGTGGAGAGCGATCACTGACTGCGGTTGCATTCCTCGTTTCGCTGTTCAAAGCGCGGCCAAGTCCGTTCTACCTGATGGACGAAGTCGAGGCCGCCCTCGACGATGTCAACCTGGGACGATTGATCGGCTTGATGGAAGAGCTGCGCGGGACGAGTCAGTTGCTCATCATCACTCACCAGAAGCGCACCATGGAGATCGCTGACGCGCTGTACGGAGTGACGATGCGCGAAGGCGTCACCGCGGTGATTTCCCAGCGGATGCGAGAGCTCGTCACCACGTAAGGCGAGGTCCGCGCCCAGTGAATACGTGCGCGCTACTGAAGGATTCCGATTGCTCTGGCGATCACGAGTGCGCCAATCATGAGTGAGATCGCTGCCTGCGCCATCATGGTCATCTTTGCCCATCGACTCAACGGCAGAGTGTCGGTGGGTGAGAAGGCAGTGGCATTGGTGAAGGCAACGTACAAGTAGTCAAAGAAGCTCGGTTCCCACTCACGCGGGGAGTGTTCGCGGTGCATTTGGGGGAAGAGGAAGTCCGGGTGCTCACGTACACCGTTGGCGCGCGCAGCAGGTCCGCCGCGGTCAAGTTCCCAGTACCACAGGGCGAACACAACGATGTTGGTTAGCCAAATTCCCGCCCCCGCGAGCAGGAGTTGGCTGGCGTCGAAGCCGTCGCTGCCGTCAACAATTCCGACAATCAGTCGGACTGCCTGGTGTGCATTGCCGATACTCATCAACGCAGCCAGTACCAGCCCGGCAGTCCGGACTCCGCGACTATTCGACTTGATTCGACGTGGGCTCGCGATACAGATGCCGATCAAGAGAGCGACCTCAATGGTGGGAGCAATCCACTGCGGCTGAAACACCAACTCGGCGGGTAGCAGGTACTGAATGGAAATTGTGAACACGACCACAAGTGCGACCGGCCAGCGGTGTTCGCCCGCTGTGGCCTCACGCCAGGCTGGACCGATCTCATCCTCGACGTCGACGATGTGCTCCGGTGAGGCCTTCTCGGGTTCGCTCAAGCGACACTGCTCGCCTTCTGGTGCGCCGTCGAAAG
>DMNR01000335.1:6000-27958 GCA_003452655.1 Actinomycetota bacterium
CCACCCTCGCGCATCACGGCAATCCGGTCGCCCAGGCGCACAGCTTCGTCAATGTCGTGCGTGACGATTACGACGGACTTCTTCACTCGCTGTTGGAGGGCGAGGAACTCGTTCTGCAGGTTGAGTCGGGCGATCGGGTCAATCGCGCCGAACGGTTCGTCCATGAGCAGGACAGGAGGGTCCGCTGCCAGGGCGCGCGCAACCCCGACTCGCTGACGCTGGCCCCCGGAAAGCTGATGCGGATAGCGATCACCGAACTCGGTAGCGGGCAGCCCGACGAGTTCCAACATCTCGTCAACACGGTCATTGGTTGTGGCTTTGTCCCACTTCAGGAGTCCACAGACCGTCGCAACGTTCTTTCGAACCGTCAGATGCGGAAACAGTCCGATCTGTTGGATGACGTATCCAATCCCGAGGCGCAGTTCCCGAAGTGGCACTGTCATGACGTCGCGACCATTGACGCTGACTGTGCCGGTGGTTGGTTCTTGGAGGCGGTTGACCATGCGCATAGTCGTGGTCTTGCCGCAGCCAGACGGGCCCACGAGGACGCAGACTTCACCGGTGCGGACCTGCAGATCGAGTGGGTGCACAGCAACGGTGCCGTCAGGATACGTCTTGGACGCGCCGTTGAAGGAGATCATCGCCTCAACGTTTTCGCTACCGTTCACTTCGTGCCTTTCCACGGAGCCTTCGCCCTTGCGGCGACGACTGACATCGAGCCAGTGCCGAACCCCTGGTTCAGTTGGGAATACGTGGTGACCCACCAGGAGCAACTCATTACAGCAGGTTACGAACACTTGCTGCTCACTTTGACTTCAGTAGCGCTGGCGATGGGCATTGCGATTCCGCTGGCGCTACTCGTGAGGAGATTTCCGAAGTACGAAGGCCCCGTCCTCGGCCTTGGCGGGGTGCTCTACACAATCCCGTCACTTGCGCTGATCTCCGTGCTTTGGCCGGTATTCGGCCTATCTCCTTGGACGGTAGTTGTTGCGCTCGCCTTGTATGCCTTGTTGGTGGTGTTACGCAATACCGTCGTCGGACTCAAGGGTGTCCCCGTCGATGCGGTGGACGCGGCGCGGGGAATGGGCTTTAGCAAGAGCAGGATTCTGCTTCGCGTGGAGTTTCCTTTGGCACTGCCAACTATCCTCGCAGGCGTACGCATCGCCACCGTTTCAACAGTCGGTCTCGTCACGATTGGCGCGTTGGTCGGCTATGGCGGGTACGGTTCGATGATCTACACCGGCTTTCTCCAGAACTTTTGGCACGCTCAGATCATGACCGCCACGATCGCCTGCGTGCTGTTGGCCATGGTGCTTGAACTGATCCTCCAGATCGTCGAACGGATGACGACTCCCTGGGCTCGATCGGTGAGGTCGCGGTGATGGGACTCTGGGAGTGGTTTACCGATCCGGCGAATTGGTCCGGGCCGAATGGGATACCTGTTCGTCTGGCTCAGCAAATTGTGATGTCTGCGATTGCGATGGCGGTGGCGATCGTCATCGCTTTGCCTCTCGGCATCTTTCTGGGCCATAAGCAGAAGGGTGGCGGGCTCGCGATCAACGTCAGCAACATTGGTCGGGCCGTTCCGACGTTCGGGCTGCTCGTCATCTTCGCGGCCTGGGAACCAATCGGGGTGGGAAACCTCGCCGTGGTGCTGGCATTGATCATCTTTGCTATCCCGCCGTTGTTGACGAACTCGTATATCGGTGTTCGTGACGTTGATGAGGAGGTTCGCGGCGCGGCCCGCGGCATGGGTTTCTCCGGAATGCTGATGTTGCGGAAAGTGGAACTTCCCAATGCTGTCCCGCTGATTTCAGCAGGCGTCCGTACGGCCACCGTGCAAGTCGTGGCTACGGCGTCGCTGGCGGCGCTTGTTGGCGGTGGCGGGCTCGGCGCCTACGTGGTGGAAGGGTTCGCGATCCAGGACTTCACCCTGCTGACCGCTGGAGCGATCTTGACGGCCGCCTTGGCGATTGCCACGGAGGGAATTCTTGCCCTCGTGCAGCGAAAGGTCACACCAAAGGGGCTGCGAGATCGGGACCTTGCCTTGGAGGCAGCTCAATGAACCGGCGCAGAGTGCTCGGCCCAGTTTTTGGCGTGGCGATGGCACTTGCATCCACGTTGGTTGTGAGCGCTTGTGGCCTGTCCGGTGACGGGGTGCAGGTCGGTTCAACGAACTTCTCGGAGAGTCAGATTCTGGCGAACCTATTCGCCGAGTCCATGGAGTACTCCGGAATTCCCTCGCAGGTCAAGGAACTTACTACGACCGAGGTGGTCGAACCAGCCTTGGAACGCAATCAACTACAGGTCATGCCGGGCTACCTCGCGACGTTTACGGAGTACCTCAACGCCAAGAAGAACGGTCCGTCGGCTCCTCCGGTTTCCAGTAACAATGTGGCGGCGACTCTCGCCGCCGGGCAGCCGTTGGCCAATGCTGTGGGACTGACAATCCTCAACCCGGCAGCGGCGCAAGACCAGAACGCGTTCGCCGTTACCCCCGCGTACGCGGCAGCCAACAACCTGAAGACGCTGTCCCAACTCGGGGTCTTCTCGCAGACCAACAACGTGATTCTGGGGGCCGGCCCGGACTGCCCCACTCGGCCGTTCTGCGAGCCGGGCCTTGAGAGCACCTACGGCATCAAGTTTTCGAACTTTGTGTCACTGGATACCGGTGGACCGCTCACGGTCCAAGCCCTGCTGCAGGGGAGCATCAACCTGGGTCTGGTGTTCTCCTCGTCAGGTTTCATCAGTGCGTACGACCTGCAGGTACTTGCTGACGACAAGCACCTGCAGGCAGCGGATAACGTCATTCCGGTCGTTAACACCAGCGCGATGACGCCCACAATGGCGGCCGCACTCAACGCCGTGACTGCTCAACTCACGACAGAAGACCTACAGAACATGAACGCCCAAGTCGACCTGGAGCGCAAGGATCCGGTCGATGTTGCGCGCGCATGGTTAGCGAGTCACGGCATTACTCCGGCGAGCTAGGCCGATCGTTCGCCGCGACCTGGTGGTGGGATCGAGGGAATTCGGCTGCCCGGGTGCGCAGTGGCAAGTTAGTACGTCAGACTTGGCGGCGTGGATTCCGTAGCCCTGTATATAGCTCTCGCTGTCATCGTCTTCGTCGTCGCCCTGCTGGTGGTTGTTGCCCTAGTCCGCGGCCGTGGAAAGGGCGCCGAGCCTCCGGCGATCGCACCGGGAACCACGAGTCCGGACTCGTCTGATGGCACCACCGTCACGGCGCCGGACACGCGTGCCGTCGAGCCGGATACCTCGGGTGCAACTGACGACGGGTCGACGGTTGCGACGATCGAGCGGCCAGAGGCCGCGGCCGGGCGACTGGTTCGCCTGCGCGCACGGCTTGCCCGCAGCAACAAACTTGGTCAGGGGCTGCTGGCTTTGCTGTCACGCGGTGACCTCACCGAAGACACGTGGGACGAAATCGAAGAAACGCTGCTCACGTCCGATCTCGGAGTTGGGCCGACGACTGAACTCATGAACGAGTTGCGCACTGAGGTCAAGATCCAAGGGAATTCGGACCCAGCGACTGTTCGGCAGTACCTACGTAGCGATCTACTCGGCCTCGTTGACCCCATGTTGGACCGTTCATTGGCCACAAACCGAAACGTCGGACTGGACGTCCCGGCAGTTGTCATGGTTGTCGGCGTCAACGGAACCGGAAAGACGACGACGACCGGCAAGCTTGCCCGCCTCCTTGTTGCCCAGGACGAAGACGTGGTCATGGGTGCTGCCGATACCTTCCGGGCGGCAGCCGCCGAACAGCTGACGACATGGGGAGAACGTGTCGGCGTTCCGGTCGTTCGCGGCCCAGAGGGCTCAGATCCGGCGTCGGTTGCATTCGAGGCCGTGACAGCCGGCATCGCCGGTGATTGTGATGTGGTCCTCATCGATACCGCAGGGCGGCTACACACCAAGGTCGGATTGATGGACGAGCTCGGCAAGGTGAAGCGGGTCATTGAGAAGAAGGCTCCTGTTTCAGAGGTTCTGCTCGTGCTGGACGCCACGACCGGACAGAACGGTCTTGTTCAGGCCAAGGTATTCGCCGAGGCGGTGGACATTACAGGCGTAGTTCTCACGAAACTGGACGGCACGGCCAAGGGTGGCATCGTTGTCGCGGTTCAGCGAGAACTTGGCGTTCCCGTCAAGCTGATCGGTCTTGGTGAAGGCCCCGACGACTTGGCACCATTTGACGCCGAGGCCTTCGTGGACGCGCTGCTCAGTTAGAACGTCCGCTGGTAGTCAGCAACGAATACCTGCCACTGGGCCGCATTCGGACCAACCTGTTGGCCCGCGGTGGGAACAGCCGTGAAGTGAATGAAGTTCGACGGCCAGCCCGGATCACCATGAGTGATGACCCGGATTTGGTTGGGTCCCGACGGGTAATTGTCCTCGGCGACCGTAATCGTGTCTGCTGTCACCGCGGTCACGTACGCGACGTGCCCAGAAGAGCTGACTCCGCCGGCTCCGCTGTTCCATTGAGCCACCGAACCAACGGTTGGGTTCTTGTCAACCAGAACGTGATGTTTGCGGGCCTCGCGTGCCCAGTCACCGCCGTTGTGTAGCCATGTGATGTTTGTTGGCATCCCATCTTGGATCAGGCGATACGCCACGTAGTTGGTGCAGTTGTGGCCCGGCGCCATCGTCCAGTACGACTTGTTCGCGGCCTTTCCATAACCGGTGGTGTCGCACTTGTAACCAGAGCCGGTGCAGGTGGTTGTCACGGTTGCGCTCGCTGGCTGCGCGACGGCGAACATACCGCCGAAGCTGAGTAGGGCCACGGCTGATGCAATGACCGCGCCGCGGCGACTTTGGATCGTGGGCGATCCTTCGACTTGCTGTTTCCTCTTGCTTTTCATTGTTACCTCCAAGTTTTTGGGCAGCCGACGACCACGCGTCAATCGGGGGGTGCGCAGTTGGCGCAGCGAAGCGGACGAGCGTCATGCTCAAGGCCGACATATTGATTTAGTGAGGAGCCGCTGGGGCTTGTCCTCTGGTAGCGATCTTCGTGCTTAAGCGTTGCCCGGAATCCCAGGTACGTATCGGACATGTGAGGGCGCTCACCCCACACGGGCTCGATGACACCCGTACGTGTGACAGAAAGTGCGGGCGCGGTAAGGGAATTGAGGCGTTGCTTACAGTTCCTACGCGTCGGAAATGTCGTTCTGGTCCTTGTTTTTCTCGCTGAGGTCATGCGCACGCCCGAGCGCTCTCTGTTCGGCGGCAAGCGATGGAATGAGGGCGTAGCGTTTTCGATAGATGCCCAGCAAGGTCAACAACATTGCTGTGACGGGGATCGCCAGTACGGCGCCTGCGACGCCAAAGAGCGCCGCACCGAGCAGCACCGACCCGAACGCGACGGCAGGATGGACGTCGACGGCCTTGGCGCTGATACGCGGCTCGAAGGTGAGGTTCTCGACCTGCTGGTAGAGGATTCCCCATGCCAGCGCGACGATTCCGATCCACGGAGTTGGACTTAGCAGGCCGACAAGAACGGGCAAGATGATCGCGATGTACGTCCCGATCGTCGGGACAAACTGGGCGACAAGGCCGGTCCAGATGCCCAGAGCAAGCCATCCCGGCATTCCGATGATGAGGAACACGATTGCGGTGCTGCCGCCATTGAGCGCTGCCAGAATGACGCGCGCNNGCCGACAGGTAGAACGCGAACAGTCCAAACGTGAAGAGGCCGAAAACCCCACCAATGACGGAGGTGACGATGCCGAAGATGCCGCCGGCGAACTGCTGGGCGTATCCGGACACCTTGGCCGGGGTGATGTTGAGTTGTTCGAGGATCTGTTGTGACGAGTACGTCTGATTGAACGTCTCGTTCACCCATCTCAGAGCACTCTCCACCAGGTTGGGCAATGCGGCAATCAGTTGGGCAATCTGGTCAATGAACAGGCGACCGAAGACGATGAAGAAGATGACGAAGAAGACAGCAACGGCGAGGATGACGATGATTGTGGCGAACCCGCGGCGCATGTGATTGGCCAGCCGTTTCACTGCCGGTTCCATGGCGATCGATGCGAACCATCCCATGAGGACAGTGAAGATGACCGAGCCGCCGTCGTCGATCATGAAGTTCAGCAGGAGGGTGATTGCGAGTAGCGCGATGACGACCCATCCGACCCGCCAGATGTTCTGCGGCTGGAGTCGAACCTCGCGAATGTCGATGCTGTTGCCAGACGCATGGCCCTGGTCCGCTGGCGCTGTTGACTCGGCCATGGCTCTCCTTGCGTAGCTGTGCTCCCTGGCAGGACCGGTGAGGGAGGCGACTGCAAGTCATTCTGCTGGCACTTGGTGCTGGATACGAAGAACCCCGCCGTGGGCGAGTTGAATTTCGCCTACGACGGGGTCTTTTCGGTATGTGCGTTGTTACGCAGGCACGCTCGCCACGCCAGGTGCCAAGAAGCGCTTGCCGTTGACGCGTTCGGAAACGCCGGTGCGATCGAGGTAAGGAGTGATTCCACCGAGGTGGAATGGCCAGCCCGCGCCCATGATCATGCAGAGGTCGATGTCCTGAGCTTGCGCGACAACGCCTTCATCCAGCATCAACTGGATTTCCTGAGCCATTGCGTCAAGGGCGCGATCCCGGACCTGCTCTGAGGTCAGCGGGCTATCACCCTGGATAAAGATCTCCGCGACCTCGGGATCGACGTGCTGCGTGCCGCCGTCCCACGACCAGATGGCCGTCTTCTTGGCTTCGACGAGGCGCTTGAGGTTGTCGGATACGTAGAAGCGATCCGGGAATGCTTCCTTCATCGTCTCCGAGACGTGGAACGCGACTGCCGGGCCAACCAGGGACATCAGCACGAAAGGCGACATCGGCAGGCCGAGCGGGTTCAGCGCGTTATCGGCCACCTCAAACGAGGTGCCTTCGTCGACAGACTTGGTGACTTCACCCATGAAGCGAGTCAGCAAGCGGTTAACCACAAATGCCGGAGCATCCTTGACCAGTACGCAGGACTTCTTCAGTGACTTGCCCACGACGAACGCGGTTGCCAGCGTCGCGTCGTCCGTCTGCTCGGCGCGCACGATCTCCAGCAGCGGCATGACCGCGACTGGGTTGAAGAAGTGGAAGCCAACGACTCGCTCCGGATGTGCGAGCTTCGACGCCATCTCAGTCACCGACAACGATGAGGTGTTCGTGGCCAGGATGCATTCCGGCGTCACGACTGCCTCAACCTCAGCGAAGACCTGTTGCTTAACCTTCATGTCTTCGAACACGGCTTCGATCACGAAGTCAGCGTCACTGAAGGCATCCTTGGATACCGATCCGCTGATCAGGCCCTTGAGTCGGTTGGCCTTGTCGCCGTTGACACGGTTCTTCGCTGCCAACTTGTCGATTTCGCCGTGTGCGTAGGCAACACCCTTGTCGACCCGTTCCTGGTCCAGGTCAGTCATGACGACGGGCACCTGCAGGCTGCGGGCAAACAGTAGAGCCATCTGGCTTGCCATGAGGCCAGCACCGACGACGCCGACCTTGGTGACCTTGCGGGCCAAGGACTTATCGGGGACTCCGACGGGACGCTTGGCGCGTTTCTGAACCAAGTCGAATGCGTAGAGGCCCGAGCGCAGTTCTTCGCTCATGACGAGGTCTGCCAGTGCCTCATCCTCAGCTGCGTAACATTCGTCCTTCGTGGCAGTCTTCGCCAGTTCGATGAGGTCGAGGGCGCGCAGGGGAGCAGGGGCAGCGGAACCGACCTTGCCCGCAACAAATGCGCGACCCTTGGCCACGGCGTCGTCCCAGGCCTGTCCGCGATCGACCTCGGGGCGCTCAACCTTGTGATCGCCTCGCAGAACGCCCACCGCCCAGTACAGGGACTGTTCAATGAAGTCGGCCGGCTCGAACATCGCGTCGGCGATGCCGAGGTCAAGCACCTCTTTGGGCTTGAGCATGCGGTTCTGGCTCAGCGAGTTCTCGACTATGACCGAAACGGCCTTGTCGGCGCCGATCAGGTTGGGCAGCAGGTAGGTGCCTCCCCAACCTGGGACGAGGCCCAGGAAACACTCAGGCAGCGCGATTGCGGCTGCGCCAGCAGACACTGTGCGGTACTTGCAGTGCAGACCGATCTCGAGCCCGCCACCCATAGCTGCGCCATTGATGAATGCGAAAGTGGGGACGCTCAGTTCGCTGAAGCGATTGAAGACCCGGTGACCTTCCTTGCCTAACTGCAGGGCCTGTGAGCGGTCCGTGGCTTGAGGCACGGCCGTCAGGTCGGCGCCCACCGCGAAGATGAACGGCTTGCCTGTCAGGCACACCGCGGCTAGGTCGGTACGAGCCGAAACCTCGTCAAGTGCCTCGTCGATGGACTTCAATCCACCTGGACCGAATGAGTTCGGCTTGGTGTGGTCGAACCCGTTGTCGAGGGTGATCATGGCGGCGGTTCCGGCGCCAAATGGCAGGTCGAGATAACGAACGATTGCCTTGGTGACAACCTCGTCGGCGACTGTTGGAGTTTCAGACATGATGTGGTTGCTCCCTTAGGCCTGGTAGTTGGGGTTTTCCCAGATGGCGGTGGCGCCCTGGCCCAGACCCACACACATGGAGGTCAGGCCGTAGCGGACGTTGGGGTTGTCTTCGAAGTCGCGCGCCAAGTACGTCAGCAAGCGAACACCAGACGAAGCCAGTGGGTGGCCAACGGCGATCGAGCCACCCATGGGGTTGACGCGAGCGTCGTCGTCGGCGATGCCGTAGTAGTCCAGCAGTGCCAGAACCTGCACAGCAAAAGCTTCATTGAGCTCAAAGGCGCCGATGTCGTCGATCGACAGCCCGGCCTTTGCCAGTGCCTTCTCCGTAGCCGGAACCGGTCCCACGCCCATGACTGCCGGATCCACGCCGACAAACGCGTACGAGACCAAGCGCAGCTTCTTGCTCAAGCCCAACTCATCAGCGGTTTCTTCAGCGGCGAAAACGGCGGCGGTGGCGCCATCGTTGAGGCCTGAGGAGTTACCAGCGGTGACCCGACCATGTGGACGGAATGGCGTCTTGAGCCCGCCGAGACCCTCCAGCGTGGTCTCCGGACGGGGACCCTCATCGGCCGTGGCTAGCCCCCAGCCCTTCTCCGCGGTACGGATCGCGACGGGCACGAGATCGGGCTGGATCTTGCCGTCGACGTAGGCCTTGGCGGTCTTCTGCTGGGAGGCGAACGCGAATGCGTCAGCACGCTCCTTGGTCAGCTGGGGGAACCGGTCATGAAGATTCTCGGCGGTCATTCCCATCTGCAGCGCTTCCGGATTCACGATCTTCTCGGAGATGAACCGCGGGTTGGGGTCAACGCCCTCACCCATTGGGTGGCGACCCATGTGCTCAACCCCACCAGCGATGGCGATGTCGTACGCGCCGACGCCAATTCCGGAGGACACAACGCATGCGGCGGTCATTGCCCCGGCACACATACGGTCAATTGAGAAGCCAGGGGTGGTTTCCGGCAGGCCGGCCAAGAGGGCGGCTGTCCGTCCGAGGGTCAGGCCTTGGTCGCCGATCTGNNACCTTGACGACGAGGTCGTCCGCGCGTGTCTCTGCGTAGATTCCTTTGGCACCGGCCCGACCGAACGGGGTGCGCGCGCCGTCAACCATGACGACGCTTCTGCCGGAGAACGACATAGTTCCTCCTGTGTGGGTTCAAAAGTCGCGCGTGCGTTTGCCCATCCGTTGCGGCAGAGCCACACCTGCGCCCGCTAGCTGGCGGTGAACTTATGTTACTCGCGGGTAACACAGTCGGTGGAGTGCCCCCGGGAACCATTGGGTCGGCCGGTTCTGATGGCCCCGGCGTCAGATCGCGGTGAGGCGCTTGCGCGATTCCAGGACCTCGGTGCCGCACGCCATCTCGTACGCCCCTTGGGCAAGCTCGGCCGACATCGTCTTGGTGTCTCCGGGGCGCAGAACGCGGATTCGAGCGATGCGTTTGCGAAATGCGCCCTCTTCTGGTGCGAAGAGACTCACCGAGATCGGGATGTCGGCCGTTGATGTTGCGGTCACAGTGATCGGCCCGGCCGCGACGAGCAATGGCTGCATATCGCAGTTCTTGGGGTTGGCGAGCACCCGTACGAGTTGGGGCGCCGTCGGAGTTACTGGTGGGCTCTGGGTCGGATTCGCGTCAGAGCCACCTTGGGCACCGCATCCGGCCAGCGAGATGCTCGCGGCCAATCCAGCGGCGCTGATCACGGTCAGAGTGCGCATGCGAATCATGAATCGTCCTCGCCGGTGAGTGCGTCGAGTAGTCCTTGGCTCGTCAGGTTGATCTGCCATTGACGCGCGCCGTGGCCGGAGAGGAATGCCGACACCGAATCGATCGAGAGTTCGGCGGGCGGTTCCCAACACAGGCGGCGGGCGACGTCTGGAGTCAACAGGTTCTCGGTTGGCATCCCCAGCTCGTCAGCCGTGTTGATCAGAAAGGCACGAGCTGCGGCCAACCGGATCGCCGCTTGCGGAGCTCGGTCGGGCCAGGATCGTGGGGGCGGGGGGCCAGTTGTCGCGGCAGCCGCATTCGGCAGTTCACCTTCGGCTGTCTGGTTGGCTGTGTCGACGGCCTGCCACCAGAAGTCAATACGGCGTTTGGTGCCTCTGCCAGAGAATGCGGGAAGGGCGCCCAGCTGTGCCCGTGTCGTTGGACGCGCCACGGCCGCAGCGGCGATTGCGGCATCCGGCAGAACCCTTCCCGGCGCGATGTCTCGCTGTTGCGCCATGGCATCGCGGGCCTGCCAAAGCTGTCGAGCGATCTCAAGCCCCCGCGCAGTTCGGACTTTGTGGATACCGGAGGTGCGGCGCCAGGGGTCCACGCGCGGAGCTCGCGCCGGAGCGGTGCGGAGGAACTCAAACTCCTCAACGGCCCACGGCATCCGTCCGGTGGATTCCAGATCCTCGGCCAGGATTGAACGCAGCTCGATGAGAAGCTCGACGTCGAGGGTCGCGTACCGCAGCCAGGCTTCGGGCAATGGGCGGGTGGACCAGTCGGCCGCGGAATGTTCCTTCGCCAGTGACACTCCCAGCTCGGATTCGGCGAGGGCGGCGAGCCCAACCTTCGGTCGGCCAAGGATCCGCGCGGCCATCTCAGTGTCGAAAAGCCGGGAGGGCAGCATCTGCAGTTCCGCCAGGCACGGTAGGTCCTGAGAGGCCGCGTGCAGGATCCACTCCTCGTCGGCGATGACCTCTGCCAGAGGCGCCAGATCAGTGAAACCGATGGGGTCGATCAGGTGGGAGCCACTGCCAGTGCGGCGAAGTTGGACGAGATACGCGCTGTGGCTGTACCGGTACCCACCGGCACGTTCGGCGTCGATGGCGATAGGCCCGGTTCCCTGCGTCAATGCCGCAATGACTTCTGCCAGGCCAGTTGTATCCGTCACTACCGACGGGACACCCTCTGCCGGGTGGGTGAGCGCGGTGAGTTCGGGAGTTGGGATCGCTTCGGGAGTCGAGGTCTGCGCGTCATTGGACGTCGGTTCCTCGCGGTCTGTCACGGCGCTAACCGTATAGGGCGACGGGCGCGCGCAGGGTCACCTTGCGACTGTGCGTCGAGGAAAGATTGAGCTAGCGGACGAGGCCGGAACGCATGGCGAGCGCGACCATTTCCGCGCGGTCCCCAGTTCCCAACTTGCGAGCAATGCGTGCCAGGTGGCTTTTGACTGTCAGAGCCGACAGTCCCAACTCGTCGCCGATGCCCTTGTTGGAGCGTCCTTCAGCGACCGCCTGCAGAACCTCGACTTCACGTGTGGAGAGTTCATCAGGAGTTGAACGTCCGCGGCCGCGCTGCATGGGGATGACGTTGCGCGGTGCCGAATGTGAGCCGATGCGTGGTGACACGACGTAGCCGCGAACACCGGCTCCGAGTGCCGCCTTGACTGCGTAGGCATCGTCGCGCCCGGTAAGGATCACAACTCGACGCCATTGCATCGCGCGCAATTCTGCGATCATCGGAAGGATCGGGCCCTCACCGGTGGTTCCGTCGACGATGCACAGGTCGTGAGGTCCGTCTACGTTCGCCTTCGAGATAGCGTCGTCACGGTTGTCTGCCTCGACGACGTTGCGGGCGCCGTACTGGCGCAGGCGATGTGCGAGAGCGCCGCGGCGAGCTGAGTCCGACGAAACGATCAACGCGGCGAACCGAGTCCGAGCCGCAGCAATCGGGGTCGTCGCATTTGTTCGGTCAACCAAAGCCACCACAGTTGCCTCCTCGCGTGTGCGCGCCTCATACAAAGGCACGCAGGCACGGACCTTTCGTCAGTACCAAGGAGAGACATCGGCAGGATCGGGGACGTTCTTAATGGCCGCCCGGTACAGATCCCGGTAGCCGGGTGGTCGCATTGGCATCAACCGAACGGCTAGGTGGGGCGTCACCAGAAGCGACAAATCCCGCAGATGTCACTCGAACGGGTGATAGATCCGAAGGTTTGTCATTTCTTTGGCTCGATCGAGGGCTGCGTTCAGCGGTGGCGGATCAGATTCGTGACGCCTTCTGAGTTCGGTGTCAGGCCGCACGCGGACGCGGTTAGCAGTGCCCACGCTCGGGCATGGGGAATCAACGTGGAGGGATCGGCTGGGGTCCACGAGGCGCGGACCTGGAGTCGGCCTTCCGGCTCACGCGATTCCATAACCCCAAAGGAACGGGAGAAAACCTGGGTGACGGTGCCACCAAGTGCGTCAGCTTCTGCATTGGATTCAGTTAATGCCTCGTTCAGCCACGCCCAGCCGACTTCGGGTAGTACCGGATCGGCAGCGACCTCAAGATCAACATCGGCGTCGATGTACGCGATCACCCGAGTAGTGCCTTCCCAGGTGGGTTGGCCTGCCGGATCGTGCAGGACCACCAGTCGTCCTGAACCGACTAAGTCCTCACCGATTTCGACGTCGACGGTCTGGGCATAACCAAACGGAGCCAGTCGGGCAGGTGCGGGGGCCTCCCGCACTGTGAACTCGGCGCGGTACTGCAACCGTCGCAGTGACTCCAGGCCAGCAGCGAACGCTGGCGGAGGGGGTGGCTTTGCGTCGGCGGGGGGCACATGCCCACCCTAGATCCACACGGAGTCAGCTGCGAGGTATTAGCCGGTGTGGTGTTCGACTCTGCAAAGTGCGTCTGGGACGATCACCGAGTGGCACCTGAGAGCTCAAGCATCACGTCCGGGGAGCACCTGCGCCCGTCGTTACCTGAAGACCACCCATTAAATGACGGGCGCACTTCCAATTCTGCGCTGATCCGGGCGGCTGAAGGTCGCTCTGTCCCGCACACCCCGGTTTGGTTCATGCGGCAAGCTGGTCGCTCGCTTCCTGAGTATCGGGCCCTTCGCGAGGGCCACTCGATGTTGGATACGTGCTTCAACACCGACCTCACCGTGGAGATCACGATGCAGCCAGTCCGCCGTCACGGCGTCGATGCTGCAATCTTCTTCTCCGACATTGTGGTGCCCATCAAAGCGATCGGCATCGATGTGGAGATTGCCCCAGGGGTTGGTCCCGTTATCGCCGAGCCATTCCGCACGTCAGCCGACGTTGATCGATTGCGCGATCTGGAGCCCGGCGACGTTGGCAGCATCATGGCCGCGGTCAGTGCCCTTACCGGTGAACTTGGCACGACGCCGTTGATTGGATTCGCCGGTGCCCCCTTCACTGTCGCCTCGTACCTCGTGGAGGGCCGACCGAGCCGCGATCACGTCCACACCAAAGCATTGATGTTGTCCGATCCCGTGACGTGGAATCGCCTGCTCGACCGGATAGCCACGATCTGTGGCACGTTCCTGCAGTTCCAACTGGAGGCCGGAGCATCGGCTATCCAACTGTTCGATTCGTGGGCCGGAGCGCTGAGTGCTCGCGATTACGAACGAGCAGTGCTGCCGCATTCGCGCAAGGTACTTGACATGGTCACCAAATACGAGACACCGCGAATTCACTTCGGCGTAGGAACGTCTGAGCTCTTGCCGCTCATGCAGAGCGCCGGCGCGAACGTCATGGGAGTTGACTTTCGCCTGCCGTTGAACGAAGCGATTAAGCGCCTTAACCATCCGTCTGCGCTGCAAGGGAACCTTGATCCCGCGGTGTTGTTTGCTGATCGTTCGTCGGTCGCAACGAGCGTGCTGCGGGTTCTTGGGGAAGCACAGGGCCTGCCCGGGCACATCTTCAATCTTGGGCACGGCGTCCCCCCGGACACGGACCCAGATGTGTTGACCCGGGTCGTAGACCTCGTTCACAGCGAAACTGTTCGCTAACCCACGGACTACGAGGGGAACTTCGAGGTGCCAACGCCTGTCCACTTGTGCGACCGATTCCCCCAGGTCCCGGCGGCAGATCTGCTTGCGGGATTTGCCACACCACCACATTTCTCGCACGTCCGCTTCACTACCTACGTCCCTGATCCGGGTGCTCCGAGCCAGGCTGCTGCACTGGCATCTCTTGAGGCATTCGCGACCTCGGTCAACGCCGGATCGCACGGTGCCAACAAGCGGTTTCGATTTGGATCCCGGCGCCGCCCGAACGATGAGGGGAAGGTGGGGGTTTACCTGGATGGTGGCTACGGGGTCGGGAAGACTCACCTGCTGGCCTCACTGTGGTTCGCTACGCAGCCAGCCGGGCAGCGCGCCTACGGCACGTTCGTCGAATACACCAACCTAGTCGGGGCGCTGGGTTTCGAGCAGACGGTTGAGGCATTAAGTCCCTACGCGCTGGTTTGCATCGATGAATTCGAGTTGGACGACCCTGGGGACACGGTGCTGATGTCCACTCTTCTCGGCAGGTTGGCCGTCAATGGGGTGCGGCTGGCCGCAACGTCGAACACGTTGCCCGACAAATTAGGGGAGGGTCGATTTGCCGCAGACGACTTCCTCAGAGAGATCCAAGGGCTCGCAGCGAGATTCGAAGTCCTGCGCATCGACGGTGATGACTACCGGCACCGAGGGCTGCCGACCGCACCGCCCCCACTTTCCACCGATGCAGTCATCAGTATTGCTCAGGACACGCCAAGTGCATCGCTTGATGCCTTCTCGGACCTGCTGACGCACCTCGGCGAGGTCCACCCCTCGAGGTATGGCGCGATGCTCGAGGGGCTATCGGCAGTTTGCCTGACCGACGTGTCAGTGCTCACCGATCAAGCCGACGCGCTGCGACTTGTTGTGCTCGTCGACCGGATGTACGACCGCGACATCACGCTCTATTCCAGCGGCGCGCCCGTCGATTCGCTCTTTGCTCCCGACATGTTGTCCGGCGGCTATCGCAAGAAGTACCGGCGCGCGATCTCGCGTCTGGCCGCCCTGGCAGCCGACACCCAGTAGGTGAGCTGCTTAGTGGGGAGCCGCCCGCTCGATCAGTGTGTCGACGTCGATGTGGGTGTCGTAGGCGCCAAAAGTGCGTGGAGCACCACCCGGAGAAAGGCGGGTTGCCACGAAGGCGTCGGCGACGGCGTTCGGTGCGTGTCGAATCAAGATCGACCCCTGCAGGAGCATCGCCATGCGCTCGGCAAGCAAGCGCGCCTGCGCCTCAAGCTGGGCAGGATCGCGTGCTAGCTGGTCCAGCACGCCAGTGACGGCAGCATCGAAAGTCGCATCGGTTCCGCGCACAGTCCCAACCTCCGCCAGCCAGGCGTCCAGGCTGGCGGGTTCCTTGCCCAAGGCCCTCAGCAAGTCGAGTGCGTTGACGTTTCCTGAGCCCTCCCAGATTGAATTCAGCGGTGCTTCTCGGTAGACCCTGGGCAATCCCGTCTCTTCGACGTAGCCCGGCCCGCCCAGACACTCCATCGCCTCAGCGACGGTGAACGAGGTGCGCTTGCAAACGAAGTACTTACTCATGGGAAGTGCTATTCGACGCAGGGCGGCCTCGTGTTCTGCATCTGGTCCGGGTGCTGCGCCCACCGCTGCGTCCGTGGCGGCAGCTAGGCGCATTGACAGCCAGGTTGCTGCTTCAACCTCGATCGCAAGATCGGCGAGCACCTGACGCATCAGTGGTTGATCGATGAGCTGCTTGCCGAAAGCTGACCGATGTTCGGTGTGCCAAATCGCCTCCGACAGTGCCTTGCGCATGAGCGCGGTCGAACCAAGCACACAGTCCAGTCGGGTGGCCGAGACCATCTCGACAATCGTCTTGACGCCGCGGCCTTCGTCGCCGAGACGCTGAGCCCATGTGTTGGAGAATTCGATCTCGCTTGACGCATTCGACCGATTGCCCAGCTTCTCTTTGAGGCGCTGAATCCGGAACACGTTGCGACTTCCGTCGGCGAGAACCCGCGGAACAACGAAACAGGTCAGTCCGCCCTCGGTGTGGCCAAGCACGAGGAACAAGTCGCTCATTGGGGCAGAACAAAACCACTTGTGACCATCGAGGGTGTAGGCGTTGGCCTCGCCAGGGATTGGCGTGGCGGTGGTTGTGTTTGTCCGCACATCAGAGCCGCCCTGCTTCTCCGTCATCGACATACCTGCAATCAAACCGGCCTTGGAGGCCGGCGAGCGCAACCCGAAATCATAGGTCGATGAGGTCAGCCCGGGAACCCAGTCAGCGGCCACCACTGGGTCCACGTTGAGTGCAGGTACCGCGGCATAGGTCATGGAAATCGGGCAACCATGGCCCGCTTCGGACTGGTACCACGTCACGAACCCCGCCGCGCGAGTGACGTGGGCCGCCGGATCGTCACTAGCCCAGGGGGCTGCGTGTAGTCCGGCCGCGACAGCCTCATTCATCAGGGAGTGCCAGGCCGGATGAAATTCGACCTCGTCGACGCGGTGCCCGTATCGGTCGTGGGCTCGCAGGACAGGGGTATAGGTGTCCGCCTCGACCGCCCAGCGCTGAACCTCGGCGCTGCTGGCAAGCTTGCCGAGCTTTGACAGTGCCGGTGAGGCGGTCTCAGTGCCGAACACCGCAGTTGCCTGAGTGAGGGCGGTGTCGCAACCGTATACGTCGTAGTCCACCAGGGGCGGTGGTTGATTGAGGACGGTGTGGGTGTCAATTGGTGCAGGGCGGAACACCGTGTCGGCGCTGGTCTGGTTTGAGGTGCGTTCAGACGGCTGCATGGCACTACCGTAGGCATCGTGTCGGCTGATGAACAGCACAGACCCGCAGGTCGGGTCGATCGCTGGATTGATCGCGGCACCGACTTTGTCGGTGTGATCATCTCGAAGATTCCGACCTCGGTCACACAGTTCACCCTCAAGTTATGGGCATTGTTGGTCGGTCGTCGGATCACCGGACTAGCCGCTGAGGCGGCATTCTGGGTGGTCTTCTCCTTGCCCTGGCTGATGTTGGCATTTGTCAGTGGCCTTGGCGTCAGCGCGAAGTATCTAGGCGAAGAGGCCGTTGATCAGGTCAAGGAATCCATCGAAAACGTGATCAACACCGTGTTGACGCCGGAAGCGGCGTCACAGTTCGCCTTACCCGTTGTCAACGAAGTCTTCAACGAGACGCGACCCGACTTAGGGATCATCGGGCTTGTGATCGCCCTGTGGGCGGGTTCTCGCGCAGTGATGGTCTACGTCCAATCGATCATGCTGATCAACGGCGAGTACGTGGAGCGAAGCTATATCCGCCGCCGCGGCCTGTCCTTAGTTTTGTATGCCGTAGGGGCTGTGCTTTCGGTGTCGCTTCTGCCGATCCTGCTGATTGGCCCCAAGAAGCTTGGGGAATGGCTAAACCTGTCGAGCGTCGGAATCACGATTGGCTATGTCGTTGTTGTGGTGTTTGCGTCGATCACGATGTTGTGGGTCCTTCTGCATTACTCGTCGGTTAAGAAGCAATCAATGGTGTCGGCGCTGCCTGGCACGCTCGTAGCGCTCGTCACCGGTGCTACCGCCTGCCTGTTCGTGACGTTGTACGTTCGGAATCTGTTCGCTGAGTCCTCTGTGTACGGAGTGCTGGCAACTCCGATCGCATTGATGGTGTACGCCTTCGTCATCAGCTTCACGGTGCTCTTGGGGGCGGCGGTGAATGCCGTCTTGGGCGATCGTGAAATCTTCGCCCCGGACAACAACCCGCACCTGCACTTCCGGCGTTCGACCAAACTGGTCGAGCAGCTCGCACCGACAGAAACTTCGTCGGCGGACGCATCGAAGGCGTAGGCCGATGTGGTCTTCCGAGGTGGTGACGGGGCGGTTCGCATCCGATTGTCGTACCCGCGTGCGAGGCTTGACCCGATGAGCCGGGAGCAGTTGGAACGCGCTGGTGCGTTGCCGCCTATGGGCAGTGACGACGCCGGCTGCAACGTGCTTCACGTCGACATGGATGCGTTCTTCGCGGCTGTTGAATTGCGCGATCGCCCCGAATTGAGAGGGCGGCCGGTGATTGTGGGTCGGCGCAATGGCCGAGGAGTTGTCGTCTCCGCCACGTATGAGGCCCGTGCCGCCGGGGTGCATTCAGCGATGCCGATGGGCACGGCAATGCGGGCATGTCCTGCGGCAACCGTGATTGAGCCCTCGCGCGAGAAGTACTCGGCTGCAAGTCGAGACGTGATGGCGATTCTGAATGACGTGACGGCCTACGTCGACGAGGTATCAATTGATGAGGCGTTTCTGGACGTCTCGGGTGCGCGCCGCACTTTGGGATCGCCAACACAGGTCGCCACCGAGATTCGAACTCGAATGAAGTCGCACTTACAGCTGCCGTGTTCAGTCGGGGTCGGGACCGTGACGATGGTGGCAAAGATCGCCTCGACGATGGCAAAACCTGATGGCTTGCTCGTAGTTCCCGCAGGCGACACGGTTCGCTTTCTCCACAGCCTGCCTGTCGGGCGCCTTTGGGGCGTGGGATCCAAGACCGTGAAATCACTGGGTGCTATTGGCGTCTACACGGTCGCCGATCTAGCCGCATTGCCTCCGACCCGGCTCGCTCATGCGGTCGGTCGCGCTCACGCGACACGCCTGGCATCTTTGGCGGCTGGCCACGAGGTCCGGCCCATCGCTGGACGCGGCGCAGAGAAGTCCATTGGGTCCGAGCACACGTTTGACGTGGACGTCACATCGCTGGCGGACCTGGAGAAATCCGTTCGGCTGGAGGTTGAGGAAGTTGCCCGGCGCGCCCGTAGCGCGGGCTTGACCGCAACAACAGTCACCGTCAAAGTCAGGTTCGAGGACTTCAGGACTACTGATCGGTCCCGCACGATGGCCGCGGCAACGGACTCCGCCTCGGCCATATTCGTGGTTGCGCGAGATCTGCTGCGTCAATCAGTGACACCTGAATCATCGGTTCGGCTGGTGGGCGTTCGGCTCAGTGGTTTGGCGGAAGTCAGTGAGACAGGCCATCAACTCAGCTTCGATTCCAGCGCCGAAGCGCATACTGTTGCTGAGGAAACCGTCGACCAGATCGTCGCCAGATTCGGGCCGGCGGCCCTCCAACGGGCTAGTTTGATCAGGCAAAAGGAATAATTTTCGTAGCTCTTAGTCACCAGTGGGTTTCCAGGGTGACTCCAGATGCCTATGCTGGTCCTAGGTCGGTATCGTTTCTGATTGTGTACCGGCTGTACCTGCAGTACCTAGTCGGCCCGAATGACTGCGGCGTTGCCTCAGTCGCAGCGAGGAGGTGAACGCGAGTGCCACTATCTGAGCACGAGCAACGATTGCTCGAGCAGATGGAACGTGCCCTGCACGAAGAAGATCCGAAGCTCGCCTCAACACTGCGACACGGGTCGAACTACACGGTGAATGGCCGCCAGGTTCTGCTCGGCAGCCTTGGTGTTGTCCTTGGCTTGGCAGCCCTGCTGGGCGGCGTCATCACCTCCCTCGTCATCCTGGGAGTGATCGGCTTCCTTCTCATGCTCGGTGGGACCTTGATGATCGGTTCGGCATTCCGCGGGCCGAAGCAGGCCGCGGCGAATGCTGCGAATGGCCTTGGTTCGACCGGTTCGGCGAGCTCCTCCCAGAAGCGCAATACGAAGTCGGCCAAGAGTTCCGCCGGCTTCATGTCAAAGGTAGAAGAGCGCTGGCGCAAGCGTCGTGAGGGCGAAGGGATCTAGTCCTGCCCTCGATTGAGCTGGCAGCACGGCTCCCAGGTCCAGTTGCATACGTCCTAGCCGGTGGCGCTTCCTACGGTGCAGTCCAAGTCGGACAACTGCGGGCGCTGGCGAAAACCGATATCACCCCAGACATGATCATTGGAACTTCCGTCGGTGCGCTCAACGGCACGGTGGTGGCCGAGGATCCCGGCGGTGCTGCAGACCGGTTAGCGGCTCTGTGGTCAACCGTCACCCGTGAGGATGTATTCGGCAAGACCCTGCCGACCGCCTACCGCCTCGCGGCCAGGAAGTCTTCGGCGATCGACAACAAGTCCCTTCAAGCCTTCATCGAGGGCGCGGTTGAGAGTCGAGACTTTGCCGACCTCAAGGTGCCACATACAGCGATCACCACTGACTTCGATACTGGCGAGGTTGTGCCACTGCGCGAGGGCGACCTGATCTCAGCGGTGATGGCAAGTGCCGCGATTCCAGCTGTCTTTCCGGCGGTAGAACGTGATGGTCGTCGATTGGTTGATGGGGGAGTCGTCGCCAACGTTCCCATCGGGATAGCCGCCGCTCAGGGGGCGCAGACGATTGTCGTGCTTGACTGTGGCTTCACGGTGATCGCGCCGCAGAAGGAAGAGACACTGCGGGCGAACCTCATGCGGATGGCCGCGATTATGGCGTCGCAACAAGTCAGGCGCGACCTCGAGAAGGTTCGCGACCGAACTGTTCTTTACTTGCCTGGCCCGTGGCCCATTGGGAGCCGTCCGGATGACTTCCGGCGCAGCCAGGAACTGGCAAGCGCGGCCTACGACCTGACGCTTGAATGGCTCGCTGAGCTACGAATAGAAGGTCCTGGCCGCTATGGGAAGGCGCCTTCGGACTTCCTTGCACGCTGAGTTCATCAGCAATGTGTCGACCCCGTGCGCACCGGCAACAAGTCCGTGCGTCAGGATTTGCCTAGGCATCAGATGCGTCAGCGTCCGGTGCGAACGGACCTTAAAGATCAACTTTCGAAAGGCGAATCAGTGACAGTTCATCCCGCTCAGCTCGGCCGATTCTTCGAAGACTTTGAGGTTGGAGATGTTTACCAGCACCCCTTCGGCAGAACGATTTCCGAGGCGGATTCCACCTGGTTCACGCTGCTCACGTGCAACACCAATCAGAATCATTTCAATGCTCATCTCGCCGAATCGAATCCAATCACTGACGGAAAGATCATCGTCAATAGTGGCTTGACCGTTGCGCTGGTGCTTGGGCTTTCCGTCATCGACATGAGCCAGAACGCCGTGGCGAACCTTGGTTGGACTGACATCAAGCTAACCCACCCGGTCTACATCGGCGACACGATCTACGCCGAATCGATCTGCATCGACAAGCGCGAATCCGCTAAGCGCCCGTTCGCGGGCATCATCACGATGAACACTCGTGGTTTGAATCAGAACGGCGATCAGATCGTGTCGTGGAAGCGCACGGTTATGGTTCCCAAGGGTGATTCGGGGATCGGAAAGAACTACTTCCCGCAGGCAAAAGCAGGCCCGTTAGAGCTGCCCGAAGGGGACTAGTCGTACACCGTCCGGTCGCGCGCGGCGATTAGCGGGCAACTGGTTCCTGCAGGACTGTGCTAGCCGCATCGTGCAACTAGTCGGCGGCGGTCAACCCCGGGGACCTCAGGTCTTGTA
This sequence comes from Actinomycetota bacterium, assembly GCA_003452655.1. Classification (GTDB taxonomy): domain Bacteria; phylum Actinomycetota; class Actinomycetes; order S36-B12; family UBA10799; genus UBA10799. The sequence continues at coordinate 27,605 of DMNR01000335.1, forward strand.
CGTCTTCTTGACCTCGAGAGCCTGGTAGTCCGACACCGCAGGCGCGGACCACGTCAGCGAAATTCGCAACTTCTTGCCATACGTGCGAATTCGCAAGGTGCCCTTCGAGCAGTATGCCGAACCATCGTCGGTCAACTTGGGCTTCTTGGCTTTGCTCCCGACCTTGCAGTACAACTTGTAGTACTGCAGATCCCCACGCAGGCGAGCAGTTGCGGCAACTGCGACTCGTTGACCCGCGTTGGTCACACAACCGGCCTTGAGCAGTTTCTTGGTGCTGCGCTTGGGTAATGAGGCGGGCTCTGTGATGCAGCCATTGACCGGTGTTTGTGCTTGGTCGCTTGGTGTTGGCGTCGG